>JAAEOI010000445.1 GCA_024244665.1 Bacteroidota bacterium
ATTATCAAACTCTGCTGTGAAGTACTGAAGGATCAATGAGAGCTCAAGATTACTCAGGATGTTGAGGTCGAAGGATGGGCCCAGGTAGACCCCTTTCCACTCGGGGTACCAGATAGTGGCAAATCCGCCATTGAGTAGCGGCGTTATGGGATAGGTAATATTTGCGAAGAGGGACCATTCGGTAAATCCAAGGTTCTTTACGTCCAGGTTTCCTGAATAGAACTGGAGGAAACTATTCACATCCAGATCTTTTGCAAAGGCTGAATACAATCCCTCCACCTGGATCATCAGGGAGTTGGAGAAGGTGTAATCGAAGCCTAAAGAGGTCATCAGGTATCCCGTCGTATCACTGAAATGGTCCAGGTCCCTGAAGTAGCTCATCTCACCACGAAACGACACCGGTCCTAAATTCCCACTCCAGCCAGTTCCCAGGATCAGGTCCTCCTCCTGGTAGATTCCGCCCAGCAGCTGAATATCGAATCCAAGGGTGTTAAACCGGAAGTACCCTGCTGCTGTAACACGGTTAGCACTGTCGATCTTGGCTGCCAGCTCAACGGAGGAGGCATTTCCTGTATAGTATTGGACTCTCAGGGCATCTGATCCCGGACGTTCCGGGTAGTCCACTTCAAAATAGGAGTAGGAGTTAAAAATATCGTTGGGATTCCATACAAAGGTTTGTCCCCAGTTAATCCTTTGCCTGCCTGCCGTGATCTCCAGGTTTTCAAAGGTGAATTGCAACCACAATCTGTCCAGAGTTGAGGCAAGTGCATATCCGGCACTATCTCCCAGGTTGCCAGTTGATAAAAAAGTCATGTCCAGCCAGCCAGGGTCTTCTCCAAGTGCATCAGAATAGCCGGGGATTTTTTTTAAAGTATTACCGGTAATTATCCTGCTTCTGAATTGCAGGTTGCCGGTCAGCCAATCGTTGGGATAGTACATCAGGTTGAACCGGTCCTGGAGACTGTTCTCCCACAGCCAGCCGTCATCTATCCGGTAGAACGACTGCATATCTGACAGGTAACCTTCCATGGTCAACTTATTCTGGGCATTGAGAGTGCACAAAAACAGAAGGGGAAGAATGAAAATAAGTAATACTTTCTTCACTTCAACAAGCTTAATCCTTACGATCATCGGCGATTACCTTTCCATCCTCTACGGTTATGACCCTCCTGGCCTTCTTGACCACCCGGGCATCGTGGGTGGAGAAGATAAAGGTGATCCCCTCCTCCTTATTCAACTGTTCCATGATGTCGAGCAGGGTCTCTGTTGATTTGGAATCCAGATTGGCGGTTGGCTCATCGGCCAGCACAAACTTGGGTTTGGAAGCCAGCGCCCTGGCCACAGCCACACGTTGTTGCTGTCCGCCTGAAAGCTTGGAGGGCCTGCTATTGACCCGGTCCTGCAGGCCAACGGCCTTCAGCAGCTCCAGTGTGCGCTGATCCTTCTCCTTCTTGTCCCATTTCTGAAGACTCATGATAAACTCCACATTCTCTTTGGCGGTGAGAACGGGTATCAGGTTATAGGACTGGAAGACAAAACCGATGTTCCGCATGCGGAAATCGATAAGCGCCGAAGATTTAAGTCCGGCCAGGTTGGTATGATCCACCATGATCTCTCCCGAGGTAGGCGTATCGAGTCCGCCGATCATGTTCAGCAGGGTGGTTTTACCCGATCCCGAAGGACCTACGATGGCGGCAAATTCACCCTTTTCAAAATCGAGGGAGACCCCGTTTACGGCGTGCACTTTTACTTCTGAACTGTTGTATACCTTGTGTACATTCTTAATCTCTAATATTTTCATGTCTATTTATTTTCTACTACCAAACTATTCTACTACCAAACTATTTTACTTCATAACTAAGAACCGAATGGCCGGAACCTGCTATTCGGTTCGCAACGCCTCTGCAGGATCCAGCTTCAGGGCTTTTACGGCCGGGTATATGGAGGAAAGGATCCCGGTGATGATGATCAGGACTGTAACAGTGATAAAAAATGAGGTGGATATTACGGGATAGATATGAGCGGGATAGCCCATGGCTTCGAAGCCTTCGGCATACGAGGTGAAATTGATCCCGTTTTTGGAGGTCATTCCTATCAAAATCTTACTGATAAACATACCAACCACCCCTCCCACAAGAGAGAGAAAAACAGATTCCAGCATGATCATGTTAAATACCCGTTTCTTATTCATCCCGATGGCGGTAAGCATTCCCAGCTCCTTGGTCCGTTCCAGGACCACCATCAGCATGGTGTTTACGATACCGAATGCCAGGGCGGCCAGGATAATAACCATGAAGATGGCGTAGAATTTCTGAACCATATCGGTCATCATGGCCAGGTCGGGCTGAATCTCTTTCCAGTGCATTACCTCCAGGCCAGGGAGTTTTTCGGCCAGCGAAGCGCTTACTTCCCCGGTCGATTCAAGGTCATCCAGGCGAACAATGATCTGGTGGCAATCGCTCGTCGCCATTCCTGTCAGCTGTGCCAGATCCTCATTTTTTACCAGTACCTGAGTCATTTCAAACATACTGTTCTTGATGTCATAGATTCCGGCAATCCGGAATACGGCTCCAGTCTGTACCTGCTCACTGTCCAGGAAGGTGAGGGTCATCTTCGAACGTGCCCTGAAAGACCATGCCTCCTCTTTGATCCTTGCTCCGAATTCATGTTGCTCCTTCATGCTGAGTACGCCTTTCACCTCCTTTTTAAAGACCTTTTCACTTTTAAAACGCACTCCGGTGAAAGGGGAGAGTTTTTCCAGAACCTCCGGTGTTACCTCCCTGGCAGCCAGGCTGTCGAGCACATTTTTATCAATTCGATAGCGGATGATGTTGAGCTCTTTTGCAAGTGCCTCTCCGATGTATGCAAGGGGGTAGCTTCTATCCTTCTCAAAAAAGTCACCCGTCTCCGGGATGGTGGTTTCATAAAGCTGCAATACTTCTTTTTCGCGCTGTGGATCAATTCCCAGTATCTGTACGCCGGTACTTTTAGCGGCTGTATTGGCCATCCCGGTAATTACAATCCTGGGCGCTATCGCACTCACACCTTCTGTTTCCTGAATGGAGGAAAGGACCTGTTCAGGATTTGGTATGGTCAGCTGAATATCGTAGTTATCCCGAAAGCCGGGATCATTGATATGTACATGACCAATTTCTTCATTCAGGGCAGAATCCACCTTTTGTTCAATGGCTCCGTTCATGACGGCTATTGCAAATACGCCCCCGAAGATCCCAATGGTGATTGAAATAATCACCACCAGGCTGCGAACTTTGTTCCGCCAGACGTTTTTCCATGCTGTTTTCCAGATCATATTATATTGTATTATGCTCTTAAAGCGTTTACCAGGTTCATTCCGAAAATTTTTCTCATTGGATATCCAATGGCCACAAGTACCATGACCACCACAATCAGTATTTGTGATATGTAGTAGCGGTCAATGGACCAGAAAGCAATTTTTGGCTCCATCCCGTATTCCTCGAACATCTTTGCGGCTTCTCCTTTGAACACAATTGGATGCTCTACCCCATACAGGATGATGATTGAGGCCACGAAGCCCCCTGCCAGGATTCCTAACAATCCGATAAACAGCATCTCAAGAGTCATAACGGAGGCCAGCTTTTTCTTTTGCATTCCGATGGCTACCAGCACACCAAATTCTCTTTTGCGTTCCGCAGTCAGCATCAGCACTGTGCCAAAAACCCCAAAGGCAATCACCAGGTAGAGGATTCCCAGCAGGATCTGCCCACCCTTATCATCGGCATCCATCTGGGAGACCATTACTTCATTCATCTCCCGCCACTCCATAACCTTCTGGTCTTCAGATACCTGGGCGCTGATCCTTTGCACAGTCTGTGCAATGGCTTTGTCGCCGTTGTCATTCACCGCCAGGGCGAGGGAGGTGAGGTTGTTTTCTGCATTGAAAAGCCCCTGGCAAACATCCAGAGGGAGATAGACGATTTTATTGTCTATATCGGGAAGGGGAATTTTCACAATTCCCTTAATCTCGTATTTGCCAGCTGCAGTTGTGGCATGGTATCCCTGGCTGATCAGGACTATGGTGTCCCCAATACCAAGATGCAGGTATTGCGAAAGTTTGTCCCCTACCCAGACCCCGGGCTTACCCATCTGAATGGATCCATTTTCAAAAGCAGTATGTGTTTCGATGGCAGGCATCAATTCCGGGGCTGCCTTGTCAACAATTCCAAGGTCCAGTTGCAGGCGGGAGGAGCTGGTATATGCACTGTTTTCAAAAAGGGGTGCCAGATCCTTTACTTTTTCCGGAACGTTGGGATCCTGTTTGATTTTTTCTATTGATTCGGGCGTAAGCCGGTATTTCACCATTTTGCCTGTTACATTCGACAGATGGTTTTCTTTTTCCGGGTCCACCCCCATGACAATGACCCCTTTTGTCTGGGGACCATTGGAAGCGAGGGCAAAGGATTCGAACCTGGGAATGGTGGCTATAACATTCTCATCGGCCAGGATCTCCGTCTCCATCTGAGAATTATAGGGGAAGGTATTATCCACAATTTTTTCATCCCAGAAATCCTTGTGCTGTACCTGAATGTATCCTGTATAGGATTCAATGGCATTTTTATACATGTGATCGTATGAGCCAATCTGAAGGGATCTCATGACCAGTGCAAAAAAGACAGCAAAAAAGATGGAGGCCGAAGTGATCATTGTACGACGCCTGTTTCGCCAGAGGTTCCGCCACGCAAGTTTTAAATTATTCATAGCTAAATTATTACCAATTGTTACTTAACGGACCCGTTTCATGTTTTGCTGAGAGAAGAAACTCTCCTTAATGGGAGCA
Organism: Bacteroidota bacterium; assembly: GCA_024244665.1. Next base: position 4,817 of record JAAEOI010000445.1, read on the forward strand.
TTAAACTGGATCTCTTTGATCTCCATGATGGTCATGTGGCCCTCCTCTTCGGCAGGGATCATCTCGATCCGGGTGGGAATCAGGCGTCCGTCCATGCTTTTAATTTCGCTGCCTGTTTCGATGCGGACCAGGTAACCATCTTCGTCGTAGAGTTCCGATTTCAGGAAGAGGAAATCCTTTTTGTCAATCCACCTTATCTGGTGGCCCCAGATTACAGCAGCATCCTCTTTGGCCTCCATCCTGATCTTGTAGCATTTTATACCGTCAATTACCTCTTCACCTACAATTTCATGGGTATAATCATTTACAACCGACGATTCCTTCAGGATATCATCGTTGGTATAATCGGACCCCATCCAGCCTTGTGACATCATAGAGGGGGGAAGCTTGATTAAACGGCTGATGGTGGGATTCCAGTTCCACATTTCAGTGTATCGTTTCAGGAATGATTGTCCTTTATCCTTTGCAGGTGCTGTGATTAGTGTCAGATTATATTCTCTGCCGCTGGTCCAGTTTTTAAAATCGAAGCTTCTCTCCCAGGTAGGTCTGACAATGGTCATGGACATCTGGCTGATGCTGGTCTTTTCGCCATTGAATTTTTCATCGGCCTTGCGGATGATCTCTTTGGGGGAGAGTTCCTGTCCCAGCATAGGGAGGATCGTTCCGGTTATGAGGATCAGAGTTAGAAGTATTGTTTTCATTGCTTAATATTTTGAACTATTCAATTGAGTTTTTTTGGTAAACATTCCGATGACACGCTCCTCAAAAGAGCGGAGCAGCTCATCCGGCAACTCAGCACTGGGGTAGGCGTAGACTATGAGAATCCCGAAACCCTCTATCAGAGCCGAGAAGGTTAGCATCTCCAGGGCAGGGTCCTCAAAACCCATCCCAGTGAAATATTCCATCAACATGGGGCCATATTCATCCATTACATTGCTGAAAGGCTTTCCTTCCAGGAACTCTTTGACACCGGGTTGAAGTACAATGTTGATATATAGAATCCAGAACTGCTGATTTTCCCTGATACTGGAAAATACTTTCCTAATGAATCCTTCAAGCTCCTCAGTGGTCAGCACCCCATCATGGTTGGGATCAAAATAGTCCAAAGAATCACTTATGCCATTTTCAATGATGGTCAACAGCAGGGCCTCTTTACTTTCAAAATAGTTGTACATTAAACCCTTGGAAATGCCTGCATAGCTGGCAAGCTGAGCAATGGAACAGTTTGCATACCCCTTCCTGACAAAGAGTTCCAGGGCAGCATTCATAATCTGCTGCCGGCGCGATTCGCGCATCTCTTCAAACTGCTCCTGTGTGCGTGGTGACATAAATTTATGACTGACCGTTCGGTCAAAGATAATATTAATGTGATACGAAATACAAATATTTTCGAATTTATTTTCACTTTTACCTGTAACTTTCTGAGATCGACTTCGTCTTATGATCACTAACACCAGTTTTTAATGACGGTTGAAGAGTACAACAAGGCAGTTGATACATATGCCGATAACCTCTACAGGTTTGTTCTGAAGAACCTGAAGGATGAACATATGTCGGGAGATATTGTGCAGGAGACCTACGAGAAGTTGTGGATGAAGCTGGAAGGAGTCTCCTCCCTGAAGGTAAAAACCTACCTGTTTACCACCGCCTATCATACCATGATTGATTACATACGGAAAGAGAAGCGGTATGCCGGTATTGATCCGGCGGGGTTGATGGAGCATTCCCATTCGGGACACTATTCAGACCTGGCCGAGGTGCTTGAGAAAGCAGTAGGTAATCTGCCAGAGGACCAGAAAGCTGTGGTGATGCTCAGGGATTATGAGGGCTATTCCTACCGTGAGATTGCAGAAATTACTTGCCTGTCGGAATCCCAGGTTAAGGTCTACATATACAGGGCCAGGATCTACCTGAAGAATTATATAGGGAGCCTGGAACAGGTTATTTGATGAAAAAATGGAGGTAAACAGGGATAATTACGAAGCGTGGCTCCTTGATCTGATCGAGGGGAGGCTGACTGCAGAGCAGGTACAGCAGGTGCGTGATTTCCTGTTGCTGAATCCCCATTGTACCGTGAACCTTGATGAAATTGAGCCCTGGGTGCTTGAAAAGGAAACCATATCCTTTGCCGGAAAGCCAGGTCTCAGGAGAGTACTGCCCGATCAGGATTCCATGTTATCGGAGAGCGGGTTTGATCTCTTTTCCATTGCCAGGATGGAGGGGGATCTAAGCGATCGCCAGGTTGAGGATCATCAGCGCCTCCTTGAGAGCGATGATGAAAAGCTGAAGGAGTGGCAGGCATGGAAAAGGACAAGGCTTGTTGGAGAGGCCGTTCCCTTCAAAGGCAAAAGAGACTTGAAGAGGAGATCTGCTCCCCGTTCAAGGGTGATATGGATCAGTGTAGCTTCTGTGGCGGCAGCCATCACACTGTTTTTTGCCATTTTTACGGCCGACCAGGGCTTGACGGGTCCCGAAGAGGCCCTTCCGGTTGAAGCTGAAGTGGAACTTCCGGAATCAAACGGGGTAGTACCGGTAACTACAGAGGAGTCTGTTACGGAACAGTCCCCTGCAATTATGGCCAGTGAGCCTGCAATACTCATCATCAGGAAGCACCATGATCCCCCTGAACTGACCGGTGAGAAAAAGGATACTGTCCCTGTCGGTATTCAGGAGGAGAAATTGCGTCCCGGGCCGCTTAAGGTTGCCATGCTGGAGACAGTATTTATGAATCAGACTGAAGAGGGGATCTATGACAGGATTGAGCCGCTCGACCTCCCGCCTCTGCCAGTTTATACTGAGAAAGGAATAAGGCCGTTCTATCGTGAATTTCTGGATGAGAGGGATATTTCTCTGCTGACCATCGCAAATGCCGGAATTGAGGGGATCAACTTCCTGGCAGGATCTGATTTTTCACTAGATCTTTCAAGGGATGGTAAGGGTGATGTGTCAGGATTCAGATTCAGGTCCGAGAGGCTTTCGGTGGATACACCCGTCAAAAAGCAAGAATAATCTCCTTTTTGTGCAACCTACAGTTCGGTAGCTTGTCTTTATTACAAAATCAAAAGCGAATATCATGAGAAAAGCTTCACTTGTTGGATTGATCCTTCTTGTAACCATAACTGCCTCGTCGCAGGAAAGAGAGTATAAAACAATGATTGATTTCGATCAGGTAAAGATATCGGGACAGGGAGGCCCCTTCATGCAGTTTACTGCTGCTGATGGTGATTTTGCCCATATGATGGGAGGTGGCGTAGCGGTTCTGGTGGGTGATTTCTTTCTTGGAGGGTATGGACTCGGCCTTACAAACCAGGTTTCTGTGGATCGTCCCGCCTTTTCAGAATATCAGCCGGGAGACAGGCTGACCATTAGTCATGGTGGTTTCTGGCTGGGTTATGCCCTGTTTGGTGACAGGGCCATCCACATGACCATTTCCTCTATGATAGGATGGGGTGAATTGGGTGTCAGAGGAGAGTTATATCCGGAAAACCTGTGGCCTGATGGTATTTTTGTGATGAGCCCTACCGTGGAAGTTGAGATGAACCTTACCCAGTTTTTCAGACTGGGCGTAGGTGCCACCTACAATCTCTACACATTCGTGGATCTTCCCGGATACACCTCGTCTGACTTCTCGGCCCCGGGTGGATTCCTCAGCTTTAAATTTGGTTGGTTTTAGGAAGTACACTTACATATTTCATCCTGTCTGACAGGATTTATCTTAAAAAATACCGCCTCTCCAGGGGCGGTATTTTTTTAGTGGTCCACCCTGCCGGGTGCAGATACTCGGAGGTATCCCATAATCCACCTGGTGATTTGATCTGTGGGTATGTATTCCGGAAGATCACACCGGCATTGTCAGGGTAAGGGGTGTATCGAATTGCTTTTGATTCAAACTCTGGAATACTGTATCCAATTATCGTGATCTCACTGAACGGATTTGGGACATTTTGAGAGAGTTTCGGAGCAATATTTGGATCATTAATAACTTGTGTCATTTCGAAGGAGGATGATTTACTTGAGGGGATTGCCCTTTGGTTTGAACGTCTTGGGTAAGTATTACAAGTATTAATATTATTGGATTTTTAATTTTCAATATTATTAATGCTAAAGGTGAATTTTTCGTATTGAATTTGTATTACACCATACTCATATGAGAATAGAATTGAATGTATTGGAGAAGTTTCATTTCCAGGAATCTCAATTACATCGTAATAAGTATGATCCAGAATATCAATAGAGAACTTCCGGCTGTCTTCATCTCTTGCATAGTAAGAGTCTTGGCCAACACTATAATTATAGTGCATTACCAATATGTCTTCTTGAGCAGAGTTACTTAAAACAACTTTCAGGGATGTTGAATCATAGCAGTTGTTTAAAACAAGACGATAGCGTTTATAGGGGTTTCGGAGCATTCTTTTTCAGAATCTTTCTTCTGGTGAATTGTTTTTTTTAATCCCAACCTAACAGCCATGTACTCAACAGCCATATAATTGCGATCCAAATACACCGCCACCTTCATTGTTTCAATGTGTGGGAACTCCCTTCTGAGGTAGGCTATTTCATCAGCGGTTCACCTCCAGAATGTGATGTATGGGTTCTTGATCTTACGGTCCATCTCCTGCGTGTGATGTATGGGTTCTTGATCTTACGGACCATATGCCTCTTTACGCGATTGTAGGTATTGCAGACAATCGGGTAGGACTCAGGCTCCGGCCAGTAGCTTCTGGATTTGTCGAGGATCCTTTTTTAGAACTGATTCGATGCCTGCTGGCTTATCATGATAGTTGGAATAATCCATCCATCGCGAATTGGAATCACGAAGGCTATGCAGGAGGTAAATTTTACTGACAAATACCATCTTTTTTTACTTACTTTTGAAAAAAAAGGAGTTTGGAAGAGGGAATCGTCATAAAATCCACAGGCAGTCAGTATTCTGTGAAAACAGAAAACGGAACAGTTGTCCTTTGTAACATCCGTGGTAAATTCAGAATCAAGGGGATAAGGGCTACCAACCCGGTTGCGGTTGGAGACCGGGTCAGTTTTGAACTGGCAGCAGAAGAGGACTCTGGGACCATTACTTCCATCGGGAAACGCTCCAATTACATTATTCGCAAGTCCTCAAACCTCTCAAAGGAGTACCAGCTGTTGGCCTGTAATGTGGATCAGGCATGGCTGATGACAAGCCTGGTATCGCCCAGGACACATACTGCATTTATTGACCGCTTCCTGGTTTCTGCCGAAGCATACAGGATCCCCGTGACTATCATGTTTAATAAAACCGACCTCTATGGTGAGGTTGAGATGAAGGAGCTGGCGGAGCTGGAGTATATTTATTCCCGGATCGGGTACCAATCAATGAGATTATCCCTGCAATCGAAGGAGGGCCTTGAGGAGGTCCGGAGTGAGATGAAGGGAAAGGTTAATGTGATTGCTGGTAATTCGGGTGTTGGTAAATCAACTCTTGTCAATGTCCTCGATCCTTCTTTCAGGTTGAAAACAGGACATGTTTCGGAAGCCCATCAAACCGGGAAGCACACCACCACCTTTGCTGAAATGTTCGAATTGGAATCGGGGATCAGGATTATTGATACTCCCGGAATCAGGGGATTCGGGACTATTGACATTGAAAGGAGTGAACTGTTTCATTTTTTTCCTGAAATTTTCCGGGCAAGTAAAAAGTGCAAATATCACAATTGCATCCATTTTAATGAACCAGGCTGCTCGGTAAAGCAGGAGGTGGATTCCGGAAAGATAAGTGAATCAAGGTATCTGAACTACCTGATGATGCTGGAAGAGGAAGATGGAAAATATCGATAACTTTTCTGAAGCATATGGAAAATATTTATAAGTTTATGTTCCAACTCACAGTAGTTTGATGATTAAAGACAATGTCATATCGGGACTGATCCTGTTTATTATACTTGCGTTAAACGGGCTGACCATCTACAACATCAATAAGCGGTATATCAATTTCATGAGTGAGACCCTGTTGTCGCAGTCCCAGCTGTGTGGTGAGTATATGGAGAATACCCTCCTGCAGTTTTCAAGCGACATTAACCAGGAACTGGATAAGTATACCTATTCGGAGATTTTTGGAGACCCTGCCAAATTCAAGGAAGCTACCCAGAGCCTGCGCCTGTTCTACACCAAGTACAGGGATCTGATCACCAATGTTTCGGTGTACGACAACAAGAAGAATTTTTATGCCATCTACCTGGCTACAGAGGATAAATTTGGAAAGAGGGATCATTTTATGGTGGATAGTTTTCCAAGGAAATACCAGCTCGAGCTCAATTCCCGCCACCGGGTCGAACAGAAGGGGAGCGTCCTGAAGTACTACTATCCCTATTTCGGAGAAGATGTGGTCAATGGCAACGTTATGGTGGAGGTGGATATTGAACGTTTTGCCATGGAGATCTTTGACCTCTACCCCCTGGGTAAAACGGTCACCTGGCAATGGATACTGGATGAAAAGGGAAATGTTATCCTGGACAACTTTGGTTCAGATTCCATTACAATTAGCCAGATTGGCGAACTGGCTGACAGTGTGGTTCATGAGGCCACGGGGATTACAGAACACCTGTTCGTGGAAAAGGATGGATCTAAACAGATAATCTACACGGCATACTACCCCCTGAGTATATACTCAAAAAAGATAGGGATTATGTTTTCTGGTGGACGCAGGCAGTACTTCGATTTCTTTCTGAACAGGAACCTTCAGGTTGCAATCTTCTCCCAGCTGATGATAACCGGACTGGTAGTCTACCTGCTTCTCGGATTGGGAAGGCAGAAGAAGCGGGAGAAGCGCCTGAAGCTGTCTGAGATTATCCTCAGACAGATTATTGAGTACTACCCGGTGGGCATCATGATCATTGATGATAGAAATATTATCCGCAACATCAACAGTGCGGCACAAAAGATGCTTTTCCTTGGTAAATCAGATAACCTGGTGGGTAAGGATTTCAATAAGCAGTTCCTGATCTCCAACAAGTACCTGTTAAGCGACGGCCCAAGTCCGTTCCTGGACGATTCCCATTACCTCTATTATGAAAAGGACGGTATAGAGACAGTAATATTCCGCACCGAAAAGGTAAGCAATATTGGCGGTGAGGAGTTGAAGCTGATTGCCCTGATAGATGTTTCCCCACTGGAAAAGTCAAGGAAGGGTGAGGTAGCTGCCAACAAGGCTAAATCTGATTTCCTTGCTTTAATGAGCCATGAGATCCGTACCCCGATGAACGGTATTCTGGGGATGGTCAATAACGTGCTTGAGCAGAAAACCACCAAAGAGCTGAAGAGCAAAATTGAAGTTATCAAAAGCTCGGCGGACCTCCTGATGACTATCATCAATGACATCCTCGATTTCTCCAAGATTGAAGCGGGCCGCATGATGCTGGAGGAGATTCCCTTCACCCTTTCGGATGAGCTGGAGCTGGTGGGCGAACTGTTCAGGCCCCTGGCAGAGGAGAAGGGCCTGAAGCTGGAGATTGAGATGAGACCTGATGTGCCCAACAAACTCATCGGGGATCCTTTCAGGCTGAGGCAGGTTATATCAAATCTTGTGAGCAATGCCGTGAAATTCACTGAGAAGGGAAGGATTGTAATAGGAACCACATTGACAGATTCCTATAGAACCCAGGTGAACCTTCTCTTCACTGTGGAAGATTCGGGAATTGGAATCCCGCAGGACCGGATCAAGGAGATCTTCGGGAGCTATACACAGGCCCGGGGATCGGTTACGCGTAAGTTTGGTGGAACCGGGCTGGGGACTGCAATTGCTAAGCAGTTGGTTGAGCTTATGCACGGTGAAATCTGGGTCGAAAGCCCCTCGTCATTATCCGGCGATCCGGAATCTCCAGGTTCGAAATTCAGTTTTACCATTGATGCCTACTCCAACGAGAGAATTCCGAAGGATTTCAATTTTGAAAGCATTACCCGTTTAAGTGATATCAACACCCTGATCCTTACAAAGGAGTCAGATCCATCAAAAAACAGCATGGCAAGGATGCTGGAGAAGTTCGGATTGAATGTGGTTACCAAGATTTACCAGGAAAGTACGGTGGACAGCGTGATTCATCATATCCAGTTGAAGGAGCAGGCTTACCAAATGGTGGTCCTTGTGGACAAAAATCAACTGGATGGATTTGCAGTGGCACAAGAGATGCAGAACAAAGAACTCTCAGGTAGATATCCCATTGTGCTGGTTAGCTCCAATGATAAAACAGGGAACTATAAAACATGCCGGAAACTTGGTATCGATTACTACCTGATTGAACCTTTCGAAACCAAGGAGGTATTTGATATCCTGCTGGAAAATTTCCCGGGGATTGAAGACAGGAAGAGCCTTGAACCCATGCTTAATGCTCTGCCCGAGGAACTTTCAATTCTCCTTGCTGAGGATAACCTGATTAACCAGAAGGTGGCCCAGTCAATATTCAAAAATATTGGGTACGAAATTGACATTGCCCGTAATGGAAAAGAGGCTGTTGAAATGATGGAAGAGGGGAAGTATGATGTGGTTTTCATGGATCTCCTGATGCCCGAAATGGACGGCTACCATGCTACTATGCAGATCCGGAAATCGGGCCATACCCTTCCTGTTATCGCCATGTCGGCCGATGAGGATAATGTGACAAGAAAGGCTGCATTTGAGGCAGGGATGAATGATTATGTCATGAAACCTGCCCGCGTTGAGAACATCAAGCAGCTGCTGATCAAACTATTTTCAACCACCGTATAACAATATGCAATCACACGAATTGGACTACAGGATCATCGGAGATGATATCCAGCTTGTAGAAATTGAACTGGATCCTATGGAGACCGTTATTGCCGAGGCAGGATCGATGATGTACATGGATTCGGGTATCAGTTTTGAGACAAAAATGGGTGACGGTTCGAACCCCAATCAGGGAATGATGAGTAAGCTCCTCTCAGCGGGGACAAGGGTCCTGACCGGGGAGTCCCTGTTTGTAACCCACTTCACAAATCGGGGAAGGAGCAAGCAACGGGTAGCTTTTGCTGCTCCCTATCCAGGGAAAATTGTTCCCGTTGACCTGAGCCAACTTGGAGGTTCTCTAGTAGTCCAGAAGGATGGTTTTCTGTGTGCTGCCAAAGGCACCCGGATCAGCATTACCCTGAACAGGCGGATTGGAAGCGGACTGGTGGGAGGTGAAGGTTTCATCCTGCAAAAACTGTTGGGAGATGGAAAGGCCTTCATGCATGCCGGTGGAACGGTCATTGAACGCCGCCTGAACGGCGAGACACTGAAGATCGACACGGGTTGTGTTGTTGCTTATACCCCGGGGATAGACTTTAACATTGAAACCTCCGGTAGTTTGCGGTCCATGGTTTTCGGAGGCGAAGGAATCTTCCTTGCCACGCTGAGTGGTACCGGGACTGTCTGGCTGCAATCCATGCCCATAAGAAAGCTGATCCAGGCAATCTCACCCTATGGTAAAAATGTCCGCAAGGAGAGCCAGTCCATATTGGGCAATTTTCTTGACCGCTAATAAAACAGACACAGGGTTTGGCTGAAGTGGTAAAAATAGAGCAATTCCTTACCCTTGCGGCTATCCATCCTTTGATTGATGTAAGGGCCCCTTTGGAATTTGACCAGGGACACATTCCGGGAGCCCTGAATATCCCCCTCTTTTCGGATGAAGAACGCAAAGTGGTTGGTACTGCCTATAAGCAGATTAACAAAGAGGCGGCCATGTATAAGGGACTTGATTATGCCGGGAAGAAACTAGTGGACCTGGCAAAGGAGGGTGAGAAGAGAGCAGGGAAGAAGAAAACCCTTCTGGTTCACTGTTGGCGGGGGGGCATGAGAAGCAAAAGCATGGTCTGGCTTTTTGAAACGATGGGAATTAACTGTTACCTGCTGGAGGGTGGGTATAAAGCTTACCGCTCTTATCTGCACGGGCAATTTGAACAGGCCCTTAATATCCTGGTACTGGGGGGGCGGACAGGCAGTGGGAAAACCGATATTCTCCACCACCTCGAAGAGATGGGGGAGCAGATTATTGACCTGGAGGGGCTGGCCCATCATAAGGGCTCTGCATTTGGAGCCCTCGGTGAACATCCCCAGCCAAGCACCGAGCAGTTTGAGAACAACCTTTTCCAGGCTCTTTCACGGGTTGACAAAAGCAGGCTGATCTGGATAGAGGATGAAAGCCGCAATGTGGGCAGGTGTGTGATTCCGGGGGAATTTTACCGGCAGATGACGGACAGCAAAATCATATTCCTGGATATTTCCATGGAGTTGAGGGCCGGCCATCTTGTTAAGCACTATGCCGGTTATGAACCGGAAGAACTGAAGGGGTGCATCGAAAAAATCTCCAAAAGGCTGGGAGGGGACAGGACCCGTGAAGCACTGGAGTCAGTCGACAGGTCCGATTTCAAAAGTACGGCCATGATCACCCTTCACTATTATGACAAGGCTTATATGTTCTCCCTTGAAAAGAACCACAAATCGCATTTGGTGATCAAATCGGACCGGATAGATCCGGATTATAATGCCAGAATCCTTAAAAAATATATCCATGAAGAGCAGAGCTGATTACGAGCTGCTGGCTCCTGCCGGAAGTTATGAATCACTGGCAGCGGCATCCCAGGGAGGTGCAGATGCGGTCTATTTCGGGATCGAGCAACTGAACATGAGGTCCCGTTCATCAGCAAACTTCACAGGTGATGACCTGCCCCGGATTGTATCCGAATCACAGGGCCACGGGATGAAGAGCTATTTAACGGTGAACACCGTGATATTCAACCATGAGCTCATCCAGATGCGGAAGATCATCGATCGTGCGGTGGAGCATGGTGTAACTGCGATCATCGCCTCCGATCAGTCGGTGCTGCAGTATTGCAACAGCATGGGAGCCCGGGTTCACCTCTCCACACAGCTGAATATCAGCAATATAGAAACCTTAAAGTTTTATTCGAAGTTTGCTGAAGTTGCAGTTCTTGCACGGGAACTGGACCTGGAGCAGGTAAAAGAGATCCATGATGCCATTCAACTTGAGGAGGTGAAGGGTCAGTCGGGCGATCCCTTCCGGATTGAAATATTTGTCCACGGAGCACTCTGTATGGCCACATCAGGGAAGTGTTACCTGAGTCTTCATGAGCACAACCATTCGGCCAACCGGGGGGACTGTTTCCAGGTTTGCCGGCGTGGGTACAGGGTGACCGATAAGGATAGAGAGGTGGAACTGGATATCGATAACGAATACATCATGTCTCCCAAGGACCTGAAGACCATACACTTTCTGAATAAGGTTCTGGATGCCGGTGTATCTATCCTGAAGATCGAGGGCCGGGCCCGTTCGGCTGATTATGTGAAAACGGTGACCTCCTGTTATAATGAAGCCATCACTGCCCATGTTGAAGGAACCTTCACCCGGGAGAAGATAGAAGATTGGGATGCACGGCTTGCCACCGTGTTTAACAGGGGATTCTGGAACGGATATTATCTGGGTCAGCGACTGGGCGAGTGGAGCGAGGTATATGGATCGGAGGCCACCAGAAAAAAGGTCTACGTGGGTAAAGGGACCAACTATTTCGACCGCATCGGGGTGGTTGAAGTGACCCTGCAGGCAGGCAGCCTGAGGGTTGGTGATGAGATTCTGATTACAGGACCCACCACCGGGGTGATTGAGACCACAGTGAAAGAACTAAGGGTTGATGAGCGTACCGTAGAAGAGGCAAAGAAGGGAGATCAGTGTTCCTTTCCGCTTGACCAGGTGGTCCGCCGCTCCGATAAGGTGTATAAGATGATCTCTACTTCTTCAGCATAATCCGGATGATTGTACTCTCGCCGGGATCGGAGGAGAGGACAAAGATTTTCCCGTTGTGGTAGGACTCAATAATTCTTTTGGAGAGGGAGAGCCCGAGTCCCCAGCCTCGTCTTTTGGTGGTGTAGCCAGGCTTGAATATTGTTTTGAACCTCGATTTGGCGATCCCCTTTCCCGTATCCTCCGAATCGATGATTACATGGTTGTCGGTCTCAACGGCGTGCAGGATCACCCTTCCATTGTCCTTGATTGCATCCGTTGCATTTTTGCACAGGTTCTCGATGACCCATTCAAACAGGGTTTCATTCAGCATAGCTGTGATAGGATCTTCAGGCAGGTCCAGCTTGTACTCAATGTTGGCCGGCCCCCTGGTTTTTATGTACTCGAGGCTGCCGGTAAGGATATTTGTGAGATTGCTCTCCTTCAGGGTTGGTTTTGACCCGATCTTCGAAAAGCGGTCGGTAATTTTCTCCAGCCTGGAGGCATCTTTCTGCAGCTCTTTTACCGTTTCAGGGTCAAGCTTCGACTGTTTAAGGATTTCCATCCATCCCATTAAGGAGGAGATTGGGGTCCCCAGCTGATGAGCAGTCTCCTTGGACATACCTGTCCAAACCTCATTCTGTTCCGCTTTCCTGGAGATATTGAATGCGATATATGAGACCAGGATAAAGAGGATAATGACCCCAAGCTGTACATAAGGAAAGTAGATCAGTGTGCGCAGCAGGATTGAATCGCGGTAGTGAAGGTATTGCTTTTCGTCAGGTCCCAGGTTGATCACGAGAGACTCGTTTTCCTCCATGGCATGTTCCAGCTGGCGCTGCATATAGGTTGAATCTTTAACCTTTATGGGATCGAAATTTTTTTGATTTATGATACCGTTTGAATCGGTGAGGATAACCGGAATATGTGTATTGCTCTCGATAACCGAGAAAGGGAAGGCTATATCGGTATCAAAGTCTGCCTGGTCCATGATCTTCACCGCTTCGGCCCATAGCTCCATTTTTTGCCTTTCAGCGATTTCGATTTGGCTGACCAGCCTGCTGGTGTACCAGAGTGACCCTACCCCGATGAGTACTGCTACAAAAAACAGGATTTTTTTCCACTGTTGTCTTTTCCTGTAAATGTCCAAAGCAGTTGTGATTAAGGGTTATTCATCAATAACGAATTTGGTGGCGGGTTTATTCTGAAGGGTGTCCGTTTTTTCTTTTCTCTTCCGCCTTCTTCCTTTTTCCGCACCCACTTTTTTTATTGTAGTGGTATCCGGTTCATCTGAGAATTCAAACCTGAAAGTCTCTCCCTCTTCCTCCTGTTTCTTCCCGATTTCGTCATCATGTTTGAATAAACCGAGCTCCTCATTCAGGATTTTCTTGAGCTCTGATCGCTCGTTCCTTAAATCCTCCCGGATCTTTTTGGCGGCTTTCTCGCGGTCCACCTCCACCTTTGCTCCGGAACCATCATCGTACATTTTGAGGAAAAGGATCCTGGTATCACTTTCATCCTCTGCAATTACAAATTCGCTGTTCTCAGACCGGCGCGCTTTTCCATAGAGCAGATCGGAAAGCTTCAGCCTGAACCTGTAGTCATACTGATTATTGAAGTGGTGGATCCCGGAGGCTGAAAGATCCATGGCGTTGGATTTGATATCCATCACGGGAATGATCACCTGGCTATTGTTGATCAGAATGGTATTTTCCAGGGTATTAAAACGAATGTTCTGCAGCTCTTCAATCTCAATGAACCTCGAGAGGGCCATAATCGGGGCGAAGTTGTTCAGCTCGCCCTCCCTGATGATGATGTCGCTTTCGCTTTGAATGGATGGTGGCTGGATGGAAAAAGAGCTGTCAAAATCAGCTGAAAAAACAGAGGTACCCGAGATAGAACCCTTCAGATGTTCATGTGTGAGCTGCTTCTGTCCGAAGTTATTAAAGGCCTCAAAAAGCTCCTGTATGTCAAGGCTGTACAGGTCTGCATCCACGTTCGCGAAGATATCTTTTTCCGAATCCTGAACCATTCCGAAAGAGCCCCGCATTGTTCCTCCCATGGTCTGCATGGTCAATGAATCCACATAAAAGAAGGGTGTATCATAGAGAGCAATCCCCCTGACGTTCTCTGCCACCAGTTTCTCTTTCACAAAGTCGTTAATAATAACCTCCAGCCGCAGGTTCAGGTTTTCCGGAAACCTGATAGCCTTCTGCTTCCCTGATCCATCGCGGGGCAATTGATCCAGCACCTCCTGGAGGTCCAGTCTGTCAGCCCTGAAGGTTGCCGAGGCCATCAGCTCACTCTCTTTGAGGAGGTAGGAGATCAGGTTCAGACCGGTTCCGGCGATATTGAAATCGGAGGAGCCGAAGTTTCCGGTGAACGAGGGTTCCCAGAAGTCGTTTTCGATATTTACCGATCCGTTCAGTTTTGAAAAGGGGACTCCTTCTGGTGTGAGTCTGACCAAAACATCTTCAAGGGCGATACCCCCTGATATTTCAAAAGCGGTAAACTTTTCCCCGGATGGCCTTTTCCGGTCAAATGCACCGGCAATACTGACATCGGTAATCACCGATCCTTCCGCCTGGTCTATAGGAATTCCGGGATACCATGAAAGCCACTGTTCGGGGTGCAGGTCTCCTTTGAGCTCCAACGAAAAATTGGGATCGAGTAAATTATTGATCTGGCCCCTCCCGGAAAAATGATCCCGTCCGATCGATGTGCTGATCGATTCGATGGTCAGCCTGGTGCTTTCCGGGTTGAATTTATTCCCGTTTGAGTAAGACCCGGAGAGCTTCAGGTTTTTCAGTGAGAATGGGAGCCTTTCCCAGCTCAGGTTGGCGTTGGTGGTTTGAAAGTCAGCTTCAATACTTGGCGTCAGTGTGGAACTGACCATGCCGGAGATCTTTGTATAGAGCTGCAGAATGCCGTTGCCCCGGATCTCCTGTACGGATTTGCTGGTCTCCCTGGGAAGCAGGTCAAGTACCTCATGGATTTCAAGATTGCGTGCAGCTGCGATCAGGCTGAGCTCAACGCCGGTACCCCGGTGGACCGTAATCATCCCATCCACATCGGCAACAATTCGGTCGATCTGCAACTGACCATCGTTTACGGTGAAGATGGAGTCCTGGAAATCCATGTTCAGCCTGACTTCCACATCCCGCTGTGAACCGTAGAGAATCCCCTTGTTGGATATCTCTTCCAGGTAGCCCTTCAGTGATCCCTTGATCTGGGTGTTTCGTTTTGCGAATCTTCCGTTCAGATCAAGGTAATCAAGCTTTGCTTCTGCATGGATTTGTTTGGCCAGGTTTACCATCAGGATGTTGAAACCGGAGATCCTTAACTGGGAGATATCCACTGCATTTTCCCGGTCCTCTTTTTTCTCCTGCTCCTTTAACATGCTGTAGTTCCCCTCGCCCTGAGAATCGGTTAACAGTTGCAGGGATCCCTGCCTGATCTCGATCTGCCTGATCTCGAATTTTTTCCGGATCATACCCAACAGGTTAAAGCTGACACTGACCGATTCGGCCGTGAGGAGTGTGTCGGCACCCGGCTCTTCGAATTCCAGGATATTGCAGTTGTGACTCGACCAGATTACCACGTTTTTCAGGACCAGTGAAGTATTTGGGAATTTATGGAATACTTTGACCGAGACCTCATCCACCTGGGCTTTGGAATCGAGCCTTTCGTTGATCTGATCCATAACATAGGTCTGGAGTTCGTCCCCGTAAAACTTAACAACCACCACACCGACGATGGAGAGCAGCAAGATGATGATCACCACAAATGCCGCCAGATATTCAAGTATAGTCCTGAGCTGTTGCTTCATCTCATTTTAGAAAATCACTAAAATCATGCTTGTTGTCAAGCTCGGCCGGGGCCTCTTCAAACCGGAAGATCCGGACGGAGCGTTCTCCGATGAGTTTCATGGATGCCCCCTCCACAATAAACATGCAGCCTTCCCTCAGTCCAAGTACGGTGTCTTTTTTGTTTGCCGCCAGGTACTCCAGGATCCGGTCTTCACGTGTTTCACCTGCGTGTCCGGGAGGATTTTTGTCGGTATAGTGGGGATTGATCTGAAAGGGAATCAGGTTGAATGCATTGAAGCTGTCGGGTTCCAGGATGGGCATGTCATTGGTGGTACGTATGGTGGGACAACATACGTTGCTACCGGCGCTCCAACCCACGAATGGCGTTCCTGCCATAATCTTCTTTCTCACCGGTTCGATCAGGCCATTGTCCTGGATCATCTTGATCAGCTGGAAGGTGTTTCCGCCACCAACAACGATTGCCTCTGCCTCTTCAACAGCTTTGACAGGATCATCGAAGTGGTGGATTGAGCTAACAGAATGACCAAGCTCGGCGAAACGCTCTTTTACCCGGGCTTCATAATCGTCGAAGCTGATGGTAACACCTGCGTAAGGTATGAAGAGACAGTTCAGCGATTGACCCCCAAGGAAATCCCTGATCTGGTACTTGGGATAATCGAGGTATGCCTCACCTGCGTTGGTGGAATTGCTGATCAGCAAGAGTCTCATGTATAAATACTTTTTGGTTTGTAAGCAAAGTTAGTATTTTCATGAAGCCATCAAGACATAAAAAAAACCGGCCGGACGGGGAATTCCCCGAATCCGGCCGGTCGGACGATAGATTGGAAAAGTATTCTCAGGGAGCCAGTGCAATTCCGATGGAGAAAGGATACAATTCGGGTCCCATCCCCGGTTTAAAGAGTGAGGTCATATAGTAGTTGGCAAAGATCCCAATCCCACGGTATCCAACCCTGGCAGTTACACCCCAGCGCAGTGGTGAAAGGTTAAAATCGCTTTTGTTCTTTTCCTTGGATTTATCCCCGGCCTCGGTGTATTTCATTTTTGTATTAGACCAGAGTTTTACACCACCTATGACCCCGGCGGAAAAGTGAATCCGATTATGATTCCCGGTGGGAATCTGAAACTCCATGAGCAGGGGGACGGTCAGGTAGGTAATGTTCATTTTTGATTTGGTAATAGATCCGGCATAGGGAGGAACGTACTCCACGATATTTCCCGTTCCGTTTTCCTTCATGATGCTGTTCTGACCGTCGAAGTTATAATTGATCAATTCAAACCCAACTCCGGATACAAGCCCTACGTAGTTGGTTCCCAGTCCCACACCAAAATCGGCAACATTCAGGTTCCAGTTCCAGGATTTACCGGTATTCAGGTCCATGAATTCCTCTCCCGGAGGAAGCACGAGGCTGAAATCGGGGGTCAGGTAGTTGTTCAGTCCCACTTCGAGCCCGGCCCAATGAGCATCAAACCTCTTCTTATGTTTCTTATGATGCTTACTCTTTTTCTTTTCCATATCCAGCACATTGATCTGAACACCGTCGCCATCCTCGACAATGCTGATCCCCTTGGAACCCAGTCCCACGATCACCGTATCGCCATTCTCTTCCACAATGATTACCTCATTTTTCCCAAGGCTTACCCTTGTCTGATCGGGGGCATCTATAACCTCAATGCGACCAATAACACTGGTTGTATCCCCTGTTATTTCTTCAATGGGTTCCACTTCCTCAATTTCCTCAATCTCTGTCGTGGCTACTGCCTCAACCGGTGCCTCCGGTGCCTCCGGTGCTTCCGGCTCCTGTGCCATAGCAGGTATTGTCAGTGCAGCAGCCAGTATAAGTGTCAATACTTTTTTCATCTTTCTCTGTTTTTGGTGAATTTGAAGGTAGGACGGAGAGGGGTATAGGAAAGTTACACCACCGGATCATACACGGGGGAAAAGATGTGAAATTTTAAAGGAGGGAGTACTATATTTCAAAAAACTCCTTCAGGCTTCCGAAATAATAGGTATTCCAGCCATATTCCATGTCTTCAAAGGCCTCATCCGGAATGTTGGTGTGGTGGAGTTCAATTTTTGTGAAGTGTTTGTCGGGCCTCAGGGTGATGGTGACAATTGACTCGGCTTCCTGTTCTCCGAAATACCACTCCTGTACAATCTTGTGGTCTTTTTCGAATTTCAGGTTTTTACCTGTTATATCTCCGTCAAATAGTGAGAATTCGCTCCCTTCCTCTTCGATCATAGTGACTTCAGCACCTGTCCAGAGTGCAATGGAAAATGGGTTGGTCAGGGCGGTATAGACTTCTTCTGTGGCACCTTTGATGCGGAAATATTTGCGTAGATCTTTCATTGGCTGTGGTTCTGATCAAAAATAGAACTTTTTTGCGGATTAGAGGTTTGGCGCAACCCTTTGTGGGGAAAACCCATCTTTTTTGTGTTGCTCATCGCCTATTCAGTAACTTGCAAATATATCAGTATTATGAAAAGCATTTACTTTCTAATCACACTGGTCGGGATCATCCTGACTGCCCCGGGGCATCTTTGCGCCCAGAGCAGTTTTTCAGGAGAGGCATATATGCAATTCAGGGAAGAGCACAGTGATTATACAGCATCTGAACTCATTGCTGAGCACCCCCCGCTTACCACCTACTTTTCCTCCAGGCAATATCCGGCCGATCTGTCGACGATTCCCTGGTATGATTCCCTGAACAGCCATTTTAATTTTACGGTCGACGAGCAGCAATTGCTTAAGAGAAACTTCTTCATGGTATCGGAACGACTGGAGCATATGGACTGGGCCTCCGCATTTATTAGTCTCTACAGCAGTGATATCCCGCTTTTTTTAAGTTCGGATTTTATCCTGTCCACCCTTCACAACTCCTATGATGCCATTCTTCAAACCATCGAGTGGCAGTTTCTGGAGCCCAATCTAAAGGAGTTGTTGCATGCCATATACAGTGATGTGCCTGCTATGAAGGCAGGCTATGAAAGTGATGACAGGTTCACAGAGGTTCTGAACGATGTGGATCTATATATATCGGTGGCCCTTTCACTGGCAGAAGGAGAGGAGTTCCCCCCGCAGATTGGCTCAAAGGGAAAATTTGATGAAGTGATGGAGGCTGTTGCGTCCGAAACCTTGTCATATATGACCCTCTTTACTGAAAGCAGGCTGAGGAAGCTTGATTTCAGCCAATTTAACCCCAGGGGGCATTATAACAAAGAGATTTATACTCAGGATGGAGTGTTTACCCTTGAAAACTATTTCAGGGCAATGATGTGGCTGGGGCGAATTGATTTCCTGATGACTGCCCCTCCTGGTAATCCCTGGGAGACCGAATGGACTGATGATGAGTTAAAAAGAATGCAGCTGGGAGCACTGTTGTTAAATGAGCTTCTCCATGGTTCGGGTAAGTTGGAGAACCTGACAAAGCATGAAGAGATTATCTCCTTTATGGTGGGACCGGATGATAATATGACTCCGGGCGAACTGAAATCCTTAAGCGATGAGGAGCTTTCTGCTCCCGCTGACCTTTTCGGAAAGGATGTGTTTGACTCCTTTATGTCTGATCTGAACAGTTCGGATGATTACGGTCAGAAAATCATGTCCAATTTCTTCTATGTGGATCCCGATACTTCAGATCCCGGACAGTTGCCGGTTTCATTCAAGCTGCTGGGACAGAAATTCCTTGTGGATTCCTATGTCTTCAGCGAGGTAGTATTTGACCGGATCGTTTACCAGGGAAAGAAAATCTGGAGGCCCCTTCCCGACCCGCTGGATGCCATGGCTGCACTGGGCAATGAAGATGCCCTTGCACTGCTGGAAGATGAGATGGAGGCCTATAAGTATGCTGCAAACATGGCCTCCCAGAAGTACCTGATTGAGTCGTACGATGATGAGTTCTGGGAGCAGTCCCTCTACAACACATGGCTTGGAGCCCTGCGAGCCATTAACCCGGTGAGTACATCGCATGGCTTGCCCTACTTCATGCAAACCACCGCATGGCATCATGAAAAGCTGAATACCCAGCTTACCTCCTGGGCCCAGCTAAGGCACGATAACATTCTTTATGGCAAACAATCATATACCGGGGGAACCGGTTGCTCCTATCCTTACACCTATGTGGAGCCCTATCCTGATCTCTACGGTCAGCTTGCACTTTTCGCTGAAAACGCCGGAGAGTTTTTCAACCAGGTATTTTCGAATATACAGGTGGAAGCTAAAGAGGGGATTCTATCCTATTACCAGGGCTATGGAGAAATTATGCGAAAGCTTGAAACCATTGCCCAAAAGGAGCTTGATCACCAGGCTTTTTCAGAGGTGGAGATTACCTTTTTGAAGACCATGATTAATGGTTATATGGTTTCCGGTCCGTCGATTACTGGTTGGTATACCAATCTCTTTTATGATCTGCAGAAAGGATTCGGGATAGATTTTACAGTGGCCGATGTACATACACAACCCACTGAATTGAATGGTGCAGTTGTGGGCAATGTGCTTCATGTGGGGAACGGGAAGATCAACACAGGTGTTTTCCTGGCGGAGAACACATGTAATCCCGGACAATATATGGCTTATGCCGGTCCGGTTGCATCCTTTCACCAGGAGGTTCAACCCAATTTTAAACGGCTCACCGACCAGGAGTGGGAGGCCTACTTTTGGGATGATAAACGTCCTGAACGACCCGATTGGGTTTCATCTTATCTGCTTAACAGAGAGGGGAAGAGCTACCCCGATGGACGGGAGCTGAAAGGATCAATTTATACAGGCACCGGTATTTCTCATGGTAGCAAGTCTCAACAGCTTGATTATATGATTCTATTTCCGAATCCTGCGACCGATGAAGCTGCTATCCGTTTTGTACTGAACAAGGGCGGTGATTTGAAGGTGGCCGTTTATGATTCCTCAGGAAGGCTGGTTTACGACAAGGTTCACCAAGGGCTGGCCCCCGCTGAACATAACATTGTGTTGCCGGCAGGGCAGTGGCCAAATGGGCTCTACCTGGTGAGGGCCCGTATCGGGAACCAGGTTATGGTGAAAGAGCTGGTGGTTCAGTGAAAGTACTACTCTATGGGCTTGTAAACTTCAGAGATCTCGATTTTCACGATGCGGTATCCTTTCCACACCTCAACGGCAGCAAAGATGATGCCCACGAATACAGAAAACATTCCTGCATAGAAGAAGGCTACTATCAGCCAGTCAAATGCAGGAGTGGTTGTATTAATGGTGACCCCGATCAGTACCGAGCTGACAATAAACAGGGCTACAGCCATTGAGTAGCTGAATACGGCGTTTCGTACCAGGGAGATCCGTTCGATCAGGTGACTGATCTGCAATTCGATGTTACTCAGCCTGCTACTTTCGATCTCATCCGCACTCTCCATGTGGAAGATCCTCCTTTTTTCTTCATTAAGCAACCTGATCCGGTTCACCACCAGGCTATACTTATTATTCATTCCCAATAAGAGCAACCCGCAAGCTGAGATCATCAGTCCCGGAGCAAGCATTCCCTGAATCAGGTGAACAATTGGAATATCCATCGCGTGCGTGTTTGAACCTGCAAATGTTACGATTTATTGTGGAATTCGCAAGATATACCCGGGCCTGTGGGACAGGTGCTCCCCATGCGGGATAATCAATCCTCGTCCCTGAAGAACAATTCTTCTTTAAGGGTAACAATTCTGTCCTCCACAATGACCCTGATGGAAATATCCTGACTGGATTGCTTCTTCTCCGGGAGTTTGTCCAATGCATCGAGATAGTGCTGGTAGTCCACCAGTGCTTCCTTTGATTTATGCATGCTGTTATCCAGGATGGAGGCCA
Source organism: Bacteroidota bacterium (assembly GCA_024244665.1). The sequence continues at coordinate 26,234 of JAAEOI010000445.1, forward strand.
TGAAATAGAGTGAGGCAACGTTTGTGCTATCGGTTTTCCAGGCCAGTGCGTAAAGGGAGTAAGCCTCCTCGTATTCCATTTCCAGTCGTTTGATGTTGCCCTGTTCGGAATAAATGCGAGAGCTAATCTTCGGATCGGGCAGCATAAGCTGTAAGGATTTGTTCAGGTGGGCCATGGCCTCTGGTTTGGCTTTTGTTGTGGACATGCTGGCTCCCAGGAAGAAAAAGGTTTCGGCGTCCAGGGTATCCTTTGTTGCTGCAATCTGAAGAGATTTGATGGCGGCATCAAAATCCAACCTGAGATAGTGGCAGATTCCTTTAAATTTGAAACTGAATGTAGTTGAGTCTCCCAGGCGATTTGCATATTCGAAATAGCGAGCGCCATCATGTGGCTCTCCCATCTTGTAATATGCATAAGCAAGCAGTTTACTGAACTTGATACTGGTGGTGTCGATGGTCAACATGTGCTCACAGATGGGGACCGTCATCCATGGCTCACCGGCCTTTATATTTAGGTTTCCCAGGGCGAATGCAGCATTCTGGTTGTCTGGATAGTATAACAGCGCCTTTTTGTAAAAGACAATGGCCCCGCTGTTGTTGTGCCTGTTCAGAATATCTCCCATTTTCATGAGCCCCGAAAGGTTCATTGAATCGATGACCAGGACCCGGTTTAATGCTTCAATGGCCTGCTGGCTATGCTGGCGGAAGGAGGCAATCTCGGCTAGCTTCAGCCATGAGGAGACATCTGTGCTGTCATTTTTCACAAGTGTGGCATAGCTGTCCTTTGCTTTGACAAAATAGCCCGCTTCAAACTGCTGTAAAGCCAGCATCCTGTGCATCCTGAGATCACCAGGGTGGCTTTCCAGGCCGATTTCAAGTGTCCGGATCGCCTCATCGGTCTGGCCCAGTTGTGCCTGGGAAAGAACCTGGAGGTAAAAGGTATTGAAGGCCGTATCGCCCGCTTCAATCAGGGCCTGGGTTTGAGATAATACGCCCCGGTAATCGCCTGAGTAGTATTGGTTAGTAAGATTCTCCTGTGCGAGGACGGCCTTAGTGACACCTGCCAGTAAAATGGCACCCAGGATCAGGCATTGAAATTGTCTCATGATGGGAAAATGACCGCCGGACAACGGGTCCGGCAGTCACAAGTTAAATAGTTATTGCAGAGTAAAATTTATGGGAAATGTAAACATCACATCTACGTTCTTACCTCTCTGTTTTGCTGGTGTCCAATCGGGTGATTCTGAAATGACCCTGATCGCTTCATCCTTTAGAAGCTGGATATACTTTTCATCGGGAGTTTTGGCATCCTTTACAAGGGTACGGTAAGTCACTACCACCACTTCATCAAGTGGTTTTCCTTCTGCCTTTGCCAGTGTTTCCGGGTCGGGAACCACTACTTTGCCCTCTTTGTTCACGATGAATTTGATAAAGATTTTCCCGCTGGCACCAGCCTCAGCTGCTTCCTTAGGGTATCTCACATTCCGGCCAATGTACTTTCGGAATTCAGTAGCTGGTTCTCCACCGTTGAAAGTGGGCATCTCTTCCACAACAAAGAACACTTTGCTTTCTTCTGTGACTTCTTGTGTCTTCAGGTCCTCTGCGGCTGTTGTTCCTTCTTTTTCCGTACATGATACGAAAATGAAGGCAATCGCAGTCAGCGGGATCAGCATGGCGATTTTCCAGCCGCTTCCCAATTTATAATTTTTGTTTAGCATAATGATTCGTTTTTTAATTTGATTACTGAACTGATTGGAAATAGAAGCGCTTCCTATATATTGATTCAATATTGACAATTGGTATTTCAGGGGATCGGTGCCTCTTCTAAGCACGGCAGAATCTGCCAGAAACTCCAGGTTGCGTATGACCGCCTGGCGAAACAGCCATGCCACCGGATTGAACCAGTTGACCATGACAAACAGTTCCGTCAGGATGCGATCGATGGAGTGATACTCCCTTTTGTGTGTAATTTCGTGATCCAGGATGTGGCTGAATGAATCCTCTTCGAGGGTATAGGGATCGATGAAGATATAGCCGAAAAATGAGCTGGCGTGAAAGGATGGATTAGCCAGCAGGATGGTCCCATTTACAGTTAGGCGCTCCGATGAGATAGCTGCCAGAGTAATACGGATTAACTGAAGGAGCAGTTTCAGAATGCCAAGCCCAAGGATTGCAAAGTAGATAATCATGGCGAGTTTGTACACTGTGAATGTCCCGGATGTTTCAGCAGCGGTTCCCTGACCGAAGACTGTAACTCCCTCCAGCTGTATAGAGATGGGTGCAATGGTTCCAACAGGCATGCGTAAGCTGCTGGGCAGAAGTGGCAATATCAGTGGCAGAATAAGCACTCCGAGAAGGTATATCCTTCTAGCCATGAAGTTTCCGTCTTTCTCAAAAAAAAGCTTGTATGCTGCAAAAAGCACCATCAGAGCCATATTGAGTTCCAACAAGTATACGAAAAGGTTATTCATGGTTGTCAGCTTTGTTTTTTAACTCCTCCATCATCTTAATGATCTCATCGGCCTCTTTCATATCCATAGACCCGCTTTTTCCAAAATGGGAGAGGGCCTGTTTCATGGAGTTGTTGAAGTAGTTCTTCATCAGGCTGGTGAAACGTTCGTTGCGGTACTGTTCCCGGCTTACCAGGGGGAAGTACTGGTGTGATTTGCCGAAGCTTCGATGATCCACAAATCCCTTTTTTTCAAGGATCCTGATAATTGTGGATACAGTATTGTAAGCCGGTTTCGGTTCGGGGAAGTGTTTCAGCAGCTCTTTCACAAAGCCCTCCTTCTCATCCCAGAGGATCTGCATGACCTGCTCTTCTGCTTTAGTTAAAATCGTTATCATCTTGAATGCTTTGTATCGAATCTTCGTTGCAAACATAAAACTAAAAACTTAGTTGTGCAACTAAAACGTTAGTTTATTTCAAATTATTTCAGTTTCCTTATTTATAATGGTTTGGTGTAAACAGTTCAATTACTGCAAAAAGCGTGCTATAATTATTTAGAACGAATATTTATTTACAGGGAGTAGATAAAATAGTACGTTTGTTGTTATAGAAATCACATCAAAATGATAATTTTACATCTTTGAATTGTGAAACAAATAACAACAGCGTTTTAATTAGTTTAAAAACAACGCATTACACTAAATTATCTTTGAGCTCATGGAGACGATTATTGAAAACGAACAAGTAAAGGAGCTGGCCAACACGCATGGCCGGTCCCGTGAGAGCCTCATTCCCATCCTTCAGGACCTGGTGGTTCAAAACCGGTTCCTTTCCAAGCAGGACATGGTCGATGTGGCAAGAGAACTGGATATATCAGCTGCTGATGTATACGGAACAGCAACCTTTTACACATTTCTCGATACAGAACCCAGGGGCAAATATGTGATCCGGATCTGTAAGACCATCTCATGTGCTATGAAGGGCAAAAATGCGATTCTTGCCACCATTGAAGAGATCCTGAAAGTGAAGCTGGGAGAGACCTCTGCCGACCTAAAGTTCAGTTTGCTTGAGGCAAACTGCATTGGATGGTGCCACAAAGCGCCTGCTATGCTTATCAATGATACGCCTTACACAGAACTTACACCCAGGGCGGTGACTGAGATTTTGCGGGAATACATAAAGAACGGGAAAACATAAAAAAGTAATCACTGAAAAACATAAATAACATGAGTTCAAACCATGTAAAAAGAGTAGATCTTATTTTTGAAAAGGTCGAATGCCGGGATGTCCTGAAGAGGATCGTTGATATGGATCCCGATTCCATCTGCCAGGAGGTACTCGATTCTGACCTGAAAGGTAGGGGCGGTGCCGGTTTTCCCACAGGGTTGAAATGGAGGTACACTGCACAGGAGGAAGAACCGGTTAAATATATCATTTGTAATGCCGACGAAGGGGAACCCGGTACTTTCAAGGACCGTGAAATCCTTGACCAGGTTCCCGGAAAAGTGTTTTGCGGAATGGCCATCGCGGGAAAAGCTGTGGGTGCAAAAATGGGATATATTTACCTTAGGGGTGAATATAAATTCCTGGTCCCCAAGCTGAACGAAAAGTTGATTAAGTTTCATCAAACCATGGATGAGTATAACCAGAACTTCAGGATCCAGATTCGCCTGGGGAGTGGTGCATACATCTGTGGTGAAGAGAGCGCCCTGTTTGAATCCATCGAGGGAAAGAGGGGAGAACCACGTAACAAGCCTCCCTACCCGACCAAATCCGGACTATTCGGGAAACCTACCTCCATTAATAATGTGGAGACCCTGGTGTACACGGTGATGATCATGAACTATGGTGCGGAACACTTCAAGGAGCTCGGGACTAAAGATTCAAGGGGATCCAAAGTGTTTTCAATCTCAGGTGATACTCCCAAGGCGGGCATTTACGAATTGGAGCTCGGAATGACTGTGGATCAATTTGTGAATGATTTTGGTGATGGTGATACCAAGTCTGTACAGGTGGGAGGCGCATCAGGTTTTTGTGTTCCCAGGAAGAGATTTGCAGAGACAATCATTGGATTCGAAGGAATGCCTACCGGAGGATCCATGAAGCTGTTTAACTCTTCACGTTCAATGTACAACGTACTTCACAACTACCTGGACTTCTTCACTGAGGAGTCATGCGGACAGTGCACCCCATGCAGGGTTGGTTGCCAGCAGCTCCTTAAAGGTGTTGAATCTGTTAAGAGGGGAGAGAAAAACTCCAAATACCTGGATGAGCTGGTTAAGCTGGCAAAGACCATGAAGAGGGCTTCAAAGTGCGGACTGGGTCAGTCGGTGGGTAATGCTTTTGGATCCATCGTGGAGAACTTCAAGGAAGAGATCATTTACTAATTGAAAATCGAAAAAACCAAATATCATGGTAAGTTTATCCATTAATGGCATGCTGGTGAAAGTTCCCGAAGGAACCACCGTTCTTGAGGCTGCCAAAAAAATGAATTTCAGGATACCTACTCTATGCCATCATGACGACCTCTGCGTGGCCGGTAATTGCCGGGTCTGTGTGGTGGAACAATTGGGAGCAAAAGCACTGCAAGCTGCCTGCGCCACACCAGTTTTCGAAGGGATGCAGATCCTGACCAACTCACTGAAGGTGCGTTCAGCCCGAAAACACATCATAGAGCTGTTGCTTTCGGAACATAATGCCGACTGTACCAAGTGCTACAAGAACGGTATTTGTGAGCTTCAGAACCTATCCAATGAGTTTGCTGTTGGCGATCACCTTTTTATAGATCTCAATACAATTAAAGATTATACCGTCGATCGCTTTTCTCCATCCATACAGAAGGATGACAGCAAATGTATTCGCTGTCAACGCTGTGTGCGCACCTGCGAACAACTACAGGGTGTAAATGCACTTACGGTTGCCTTCAAAGGAGAAGAGCAGAGGATATCCACCTTTGAGGGTCTATCTATGGCGGAAGTGATCTGTACTAATTGCGGCCAGTGTATAAACCGTTGTCCCACAGGGGCCCTGGTTGAGCGAACCTACCTGGACGAAGTCTGGGATGCCATTCTGGATCCTGCGAAACATGTGGTGGTTCAGACCGCCCCGGCTGTCAGGGTCGGCCTAGGCGAAGAGCTGGGCCTCGAACCCGGTAGAAGGGTGACAGGTCAGATGGTTTCTGCATTAAAACGGCTTGGTTTTGACTCGGTGCTTGATACAGATTTCACGGCCGATCTGACCATTATGGAAGAGGGAACGGAGCTGCTGACCAGGCTGAAGAAGGCATTGGTGGAAAAGGATCCCGATGTTGCTCTGCCCCTGACCACTTCCTGTTCACCCGGATGGATTAAATTCATTGAACATACTTTCCCGGAGTATCTTCCCAATGTATCAACCTGTAAGTCTCCGCAGCAGATGTTCGGGGCACTGGCAAAAACCTATTACCCTCAGACCAGGAACCTCGATCCCAAGGATATTGTAAGTGTATCCATCATGCCCTGTACGGCCAAGAAGTATGAAGCGAATCGTCCAGAAATGCGTGCGAGCGGATATAAAGATGTGGACTTTGTCCTGACCACCAGGGAACTGGCCAGGATGATTAAGCAGGCGGGTGTCGATTTTAATATGCTGACGGAGGACAAGTACGACAGCATCATGGGTGCTTCAACCGGAGCAGGTGTGATCTTTGGTGCCACCGGAGGTGTTATGGAAGCCGCCCTGAGGACTGCTTATGAGATCGTGACCGGCAGGCCGGTACCTTTTGAAAATCTGAACATCACCCCGGTTCGCGGAATCGAGGGCGTCAGGCAGGCATCTGTAATGATCGAGGATTGTAAGGAGGAGTGGAGTTTCCTCAATGGAGTGGAGTTGAAGTGTGCTGTGGCTCACGGACTGGTTAACGCAAGGAAACTGATGGATGGAGTGAAGAGTGGTGAGATCAGTGTCCATTTCATCGAGGTGATGGCCTGTCCTGGCGGATGCCTGGGTGGTGGTGGGCAACCGATTCCCACCAATGAGGAGATCCGCAAAAAGCGGACCGAGGCGATCTATGCCGAGGATATGTCCATGGAGATCAGGAAGTCTCATGAGAATCCCGAAGTTGTAGGGATTTACAAGGATTTCCTGGGAGAGCCACTCGGACATAAATCACATGAGCTGCTCCATACACACTATACGGAGCGGGTCAGGTACTAGGAACACCAGTTTAAATTATATGATTCAGGGGGATGTCTTTCGGGGCATCCCCTATTTTTCGGGGTATTTTGTCGCCACGTGGTTCTTCGCCCAAGGGCTCAGGTCCTCGGTAGTTTTGCTTCGAAAAAAATGCCATGTGGTACCCACACCTCTCAAGAGAAATAATTTAGTCTAATTCGAAAAGCTCGAGGGTTTCTTTCTGCATCAGGACCCAGATGGAGTAGACTCCTTTTGCTGTTCCTATGGGAATGTTCAGGCAGTTGATGGCAGATACGATCATTACCAGGATCCGTGCCCATGGCTTGTGTGATAAGAGCCCTATTCCACCGATGATTCCCAGGCTCGCAAAGAATATGATCATGAGAGAGAGGGTTCCGCCCATGAAGGTCAGAATTTCTTCTACAAAGGGTTCATACTCAACAAAACCCTGGGCAAAGTTAAATATGATGTATATCGTCAGGGCGCCAATCAGCCCAAGTAATCCAAATCCGATGTGGAGTGCTCCTACGAACGAGACGTGTTGTTTCATGTTTCTGTTTTCCATTTTCAATTGTTTTTAGATAGTTATTCAGTGTCGTAAAGATTGATGTATTCATATGAGTTCCCGCTCCAGTTGAGGAAAGCCATGAAGGAGTCCTGGGAGATTACCACTGTGGCGGTGTTCTCATTGGGGTGAAATGTGATTAGCTCTGCCTTTTCCAGGGCCTTATCAAGGAAGAGGTGGACATGGTTTTCCCTGTCATTGATGAGCCCGAAAACTGAAACAGAACCACCCGACAGACCCAGGTGCTTTTCCATTCTCTGTGGCGAGGCGAAGGAGATCTTTCCCTGTTTTAACCTCAGTTCCAGATCCCGGATGTTCAACTGACGGTCGTGACGGAGTATCACAAGGTAGTGCCGGTTGCCTTTGTGGTTTCTGAAGAAGAGGTTTTTGCAGTGGGTGGCATCGATCTTGTTCCAGTAGGGGAGCGCATCCTCAACAGTGGGGACGGGAGGATGATCAAAAATTTCGTATTTAATGTTCAGGCCATCCAGCACTTCCAGTACCTTCTCTCTATTGTCCATGGGTCGTTCTATTGTGATCGTATCAGGTTGGTTAATTGTACCCGGTTCTTCACCCCTGTTTTATTGAAGATCCGGTGAGTATGATCCTTGACTGTCTGCAGGGAGATAAAGAGTGCATCAGAGATCTCCTGGTTGGAGAGCCCTTTACAAATCAGCTGCACCACCTCCTTCTCTCTTTTTGAGATCTCAAATTTCCCGGAGAAAGATTCCAGGGAAACTTCAAAATCTGCCTGAAGAGTGCTTGTGTTACTGTGGTATTTTTCCAGGTAAAGGTTCATGAAAAAAATGGGAATCAGGTGCCATGAGAGGAAGAAAATAATAAACAGGAATGTAAATATTTCATGCAGGCCCGAGAGCAGGAATGTTGTACAGGTGAGGACCATGTACAGCAGATATATCCATCCCGACAACTGTGCAAATCTGCGTTCGTGGTGTACCATTTTCCTCGAAAAAACCATCGACATTGCGAATAGCGCCAGGTAGGTTACAATCAGCAATCCGGAGAATACCCACCGTTGCACAGTAATAAATTGCATATAATTGCCCTGCTCAAATCGTGTGATCCAGACTGCCCGGAATCCGTAAAGGAAAATTCCGGCAAAGAAGAGGACGAAATAGCCGATGGTAAACAGCTTCCATATCTTCCTGGAGAGCATCTCAGTATAGCTCCTGATGAGTGCATAGAGGGAAAGAGACAAAAGGGGTATCCCGGGGAGTGTGGCAAAAAGCCTGCTCGAACGGATGGCATCCTGATCAGCTTCCATACTGACAAGCATGTGTTCAAGGATCCCTGATCCGATCAGGCTGTAGGAGCCGAAAATATAGAGGAAGACAAGGTAATAGAAGTAACTGCTTACAAATGGCAACGGGTATTTGCGCATCAGCTGGTAGGCAAGGAAAATGCCAATACCACCAGCCACCAGCGGCACAAAAATGAGTATGAGTCTGAGAGATTCGTCCATACCTTTCGGTTGTTCTGTCAATATACGAAATCCAACTTTGGTAGAGGGTCAGGTCCGATCCAACTTAGGTAGGAAAAATAAAACCACTACTAAAGTCTGTAGGAAGGAGAAGCCCCCGAAACTACCTTTGATCATATCAATTAAATCCAACAGATATGGTTACAATATATAATGATCCGGCAAAAGATTTTGTACCTGAAGCGTCCAATAGTTATAGTGCGGGATGGAGAACGATGGGTATATATTTTGTGGAGCTACTGGTGATTGGAATTGTCTATTCAATCCTTTCCGGCCCGGTAAGCATATTCCAGATCAATGGTCACGGTTTTGAATGGTATATGGTTCCGCTGATCCTGTTTGCAATGCTTTATGGACTCTTTGTTGCCGGCCCCATCGGCTATGGTGCAAACTGGGTCTTCCTGAAAGCTGTCAGGAGTGAACGAGTAGAGATCAGAGATATGTTTGCTGTCTTTCAGAAGAACTACTGGAATGCTGTAATAGCCAATGTTGTGGTGGCTGTAATCGTGATGCTTGGAATGGCTATGATAATTGTTCCTGGCATCATCTTCGCCTGCCGCCTGGCTTTTGTTCCATACCTGGTTGTTGACAAAGAGATGGATGTGATGGAAGCCCTCAGGGTGAGCTGGAACATGACCCGGGGATATGGAAGTCAGATCTTCCTGATGGGAGTCATGGCTTTCTTTATTGCCATCGGAGGGTTACTTCTTTTTATCGTAGGGATTTTTATCTCAATCATGTGGATTAAAACATCCTTTGCAGCCATGTATTATGCAGTGGAACAAAAAGACGGAATACCCGAATACACATATCCGGGGGAATAGAGTACGGTTTGAATGCTCACCCCTGTTTCAATTCGGCAATGGCTTTGATGGCGGCTCTGATCCTTTTTTCGTCCGAAGAGGGAAAATGCAGCATGTTAATTTTGTAAACCCGATCACCGGAATGAATATGAATAGACTTACCCTCGTCTGAGAACCGGCTAATTGAATCCCATCCGATTTTTTGCTCTTTGTACCACCCTCCCAATTTGAATTCTATTGATTCTGTTGAGATATGGATGTACTTTTTAGGGTACATGATTTTGTGCTCCTGCGACTGAAGCAGAAAACCAACTCCGACCCCGGCATTCGCAATAGCCGCAACAAGCAAAATTATCTTTAAATTCTGGGAGATTACCATGACCATGGTAGCCAGGCTTAAACCTATCAGCACAACTCCGGCTATGAGCAGCAACCGTTTTAATTGTGGAGAGTTCCCCCCCTTTTTCGAATAGTCCAGTTTTAAATCATTCATATATCCTAAAAGTAGTAATTCAGGGATATTTTTGAAAACGTCGGATTCAGATTATATCCGAAGTAAGTACTGTTTAATCCAATGCCCGGGGAAACACCAAAAGCGAATTGGCCGTAGTTTTCATTGGTTAATACCATGATTGCACAAAGTACTACCAGTAATTTAAGTAAAGATTTCATTGTGTTGTTGGGGTTGATGGCACAATAAATATATGAAAAGAACCTGGATAATTACCAGTGGATTTATTGTGGTAGACGGAATGCTGCCATCTCACTTGAGTTGCGGACAAGAATAATGTTTCCGGCCAGTGCCGGATGGTTCCATGTCTTGCCATGGAGGGCCTTGATTCGTGACAGCTCTGTAAACTGTTCAGGAGTTGCTTCCACCAATGCCAGCTCACCCTTTTCAGAGAGAACCAGGATTAAGTCCTGGTCAGCCAGGAGAAGAAGCCATCCGCGGTAGCGGTCACCTTTCCATATTCGTTTTCCGTCATTGAGGTCGACACATACCAGATACGGGCCATCAAAGCCGTATGCATGACCATCATGGACAAGCATGTCATTGAAATTGAACTTGACTTCAGATGAGGTCCATTGCTCTTCAACCGACCATTGATCCGCGTCCAGGGAAACCCTTAAACGTCGCAATTCATTTATCTCACGGGTGAGCAAAAGATCACTGTTATTGATGAGGGCGGGTTGCAGGATGCGGTCTGAAATTTCCCAGGGGTAATCCCATAATTGCTTGCCGCTTTCTGGTTCCAGGCTGATTGCACCGGATTTGCTCATTAGCAGAACCTGTGGAACTCCTTCGATGGTTAAAAGTTGAGGGGAACTGTAGCTGTTTCCACCATCAGGACCGGACCATCTTTGCTTGCCATTTGTGATATCGTAGGCAAGGAGTTTACCTGAAAGGGAAACGATCAACAGATCATCGACCACCAGGGGTGAACCGGCAAAAGCCCAGTAGAGGTCTTCTGCAAAGGTATCTTTGGCATCCTGATTGGACCATATTACTGAGCCATCCCCTGCATCGAGCGCATTGATTATTCCCGTTGCTCCCAGAGTGTAAACTCTTCCACCTGAAATAGCCGGAGTTGCTCTTGGTCCGGCACCGGCATGAGAATCATAGAACCTGGCCTCATCCCTGTGTTTCCATACCGGTTCCCCGGTGTTAAGGTTGTAACAGCTTACCACCTCATATTCGCCGCGCTGCTCCTGGGTATAGAGCAGATTGCCAAGAACAGCAAAGGATGAACACCCGGGCCCGACAGCCCTTCGCCACATTTCCACCGGTGGAGACTTGGACCAATCCGTATTGATCTGAATCCCACTCACAATACCATCCCGGTTGGTCCCTCGGAAACCCGGCCATTCAGCTATTGCTCCCGCTTCAATTTTTCCTGTGGATTGAATGGATTCTTCCTCACCGGATTGTGCCAGCAGACGCTCTTCCTGGGTCTCAGCCCACCGCCAGGAAAAGGAAGGGCGGCCAGCTCCGTCCAATCCATCGGACCGGAGGAATATCCAGATGCCGGATGCCAGCATAATACTAATCAGCATTGTCACCCTTCTGGGAAGGAGAGCCATGTGACGGGTGGCCACTGCCCATATGATGAATCCAAGGCACATGACCGGAGGGGAATAGAGGATGAACTGCAATCCCATGTTTCCGGTGGAAATGGATTCATCGAGAAGAAAAAATGTAGCTGCCAGGGCAGCCAGGATCAGGACAAAGGCGCCCCAGCGTTCAACGACTGGCCTGCGGCTGAAGAAGAGCCACCACACAAAAAAGACGATATTTCCAAGGAAACCAACAAATACCCCGACCATCATCACTTCGGGAAGAAAGAGAGGGATTATAAACCATACCAGCCACTGAATGGCCACAATCAAAACACCGGGCCAGAGCGGACGTGGTTCACGCTGACCGGATCTGTCTTGATTTTTCTGCTCTGATTTTTTTTGCAAAAACATATATATCATTTTTAGCGCAATGTCTCTATTACAGCAAATTTAAATCTAATATACAGAAAGGCATTAAATACATGTGAGAAGTTACATTGGAATATGCATGCAGCAAATTTTATCTATATGGAAATCTAAGAGATAAGTTAATCCAGGTACTTTTGCCTGTTCTGCAATTACTGCTGAGGTAAATTAATAGGATTTGAAGTGTAAGTTGGGATGAAAACAGTAGTATTCAAATTGCATCCTGCTTCCGTCAATTGCGAAAAATAGATGACGAGTTGATTGCTTTTGGTGATGAAATTGGTAAATCTCCTGTAAAAGAGAAAAATGCAGGCATCAACACGAATTCAGTATTGGTCAAATAATAGATTCTACTCATACCTTAATTCCATACATTTATTAAAAGCCAAACCCTACAATAATGAAACGTACATTCCTTCTTTTCTCCTTTCTGGCTATTATAGCTGGGACAATTGGACAAGTTCCACAAGCATTCAATTACCAGGCTATACTACGAAATTCAGATGGTACTCCAAAAGCGATAGAAACGGTATCGCTGCAGATCAGTATAGTCAATGATCAAGGATCATCAAGCTATCTGGAGATCCATAACATCCAGACCAATGAATTTGGTATGGTCAATGTTGTAATTGGTCAAGGCACTACCACCGATGATCTTTCTACTGTTGATTGGGCAAATGGTCCATATTTCCTGGATATCACTGTCAATGGTGAAGCAATGGGATCAAGTCCGTTGTTGAGTGTTCCTTACGCTTTATATGCCGCTTCAGGGAATGAGGGCCCGCGGGGTTCACAGGGTCTACAGGGAATACCAGGTGAAATTGGCCTCAGGGTTTCAAAGGTGAATCTGGTGATCCCGGATCCCAGGGATTGAAAGGAGAATCAGGTGATATTGGTCCAGCAGGTGAAGCGGGTCCGCAAGGTGAACAAGGACTCTCTGGCCCCAAAGGTGAGCTGGGCCCACAAGGAGAACCAGGGCTGGAAGGTGAAGTCGGCCCTGTTGGCCTGCAAGGAGAACAAGGATTACAGGGTGATCAAGGGCCTCAGGGAGATCCAGGGTTTACTCGATGGTCTGAGGTTACAGAGGGCATTGCTTATAATGAAGGACGGATTGGTATTGGAACTACAGCACCCGAGACATATATTCATGCTCATGGGATATCAATAGGAAATTATGGTCAGATGACATTGACATCCCCAGTTGGACAAGATGTGCGGTTATCCTTATTTGAGGGGGATGAATATAGAGGCTACCTATGGTGGGATGCCAGCGAGGGTGACTTACTTTTACAGAACAGAGCAAACACAGATTTAGTATTAAACTATGGAGGAGGCAATGTTGGGGTTGGCACTAACGAGCCTATTGAGAAATTGGATGTAGATGGAAATATTAATGTAAATGGATCTGTCTTTCTCGAAAACGGAGAAGAGGTTGCTTCCAAAGCACAGATCGAAGTGCTTAGTCAACAATTAAATGAGCTGAAGAGCTTTATATTTGGTTCAATTAATACTTATTCAATTACTGATTCATCTGGCATTTTAAAAGACTCAAGAGATAACCAAGTTTATCGATATATAGAAATAGGTGATCAGGTTTGGATGCAGGAAAATTTGAAATATTTGCCTTCGGTTGACTCTGGATTATTTTCATCTGCAACTGATGCTTGTTACTATGTATATGACTATGAAGGTAGCAGTGTGGCGGAAGCTAAAACCACAAACACTTTTCAGACATATGGGGTTCTTTATAATTGGCCTGCAGCAATGGCTGGAGAGTCCCCTTCCTCTTCTAATCCAAGTATGGTTCAAGGTGTTTGTCCAAGTGGATGGCACCTCCCCTCTGAGACTGAATGGAGTGAATTGAACACTTTCATAGGAGGGAACTCAAATGGGGGTAAATTGAAAGAAGAAGGAACCCTTCATTGGGCAAGTCCTAACACTGGAGCAAATAATGAAACCGGATTTACATCCCTCCCGGGAGGACAGGGAGGAGGTGGATTTTCGGGGCTCTCGCGTTTTGGGATGATTTGGTCATCGTCTGAAGGAAATTCGAATGCCACTGCAATGTATATCCAACTTGAAAATGAAAACGGATGGATGGGTATAGATGATTGTCCTCGTCAAATCGGAAATATGGTGCGCTGTGTTCAAGATTAAGTGTGCACAGAAGCTGATTCAGGGCACAGAAGCACACTGTGCTATATAACTGAATGAGCGTATAATAAAGATGGTTTGCTGTATAACCCACGGTTTATCTGAGGGGAACGAGCCCTGAGTGCAATATCCAGGCAAGGAGGACTTATAGTTTCGATTGAAACTGAATCACCACTGCAATAAATGGGCAAACAAAACACTTGAAGTTATGGAAACACGAAGGATTTTGCCCTTACACCACAGCGGAGAGGAAAAGATGTATCGCTGAGTATTTCAGTGTATACATATTTCTGCTAATTCTCCTGTTCCCAACAAATCTATTTTGCCAGCAAGATCATGAAATGCTGCTCGATTCAACATTATGGTTTAAATGGAGTACTGATGACAGTACATGGAGTCCCAGGCCCAGACTGTTGATCAACAGGTACGACCCTTTGGGCAACTTAATATCGGAGATCCATTCTGGATCCTCGAATCCTGAAAACGATGAATGGGCAAACTATGATAGTTGTGGGTACGTATATGACAACTTTGGACGTATAATAAAAAGAGTACAGTATAAATGGGATTCAAAAACCAATGAATGGTTGGAGTATGAGGGTAGATTTAATACATATGATACCAGCGGAAATATAACCGAAACCGAATACAGTTGGTGGGATTGGAACTGTGTAGTCGATGATAGGGGTAGAGATATAAAAACGTATACATATGATTCCAATGGAAATATTACTGAACACATTTCATATGATTGGAATCGAGTAAACCTTGAGTGGGAAGCACGGCGCAGAACGTGGAAAACATATGATTCATCTGGAAATTTGACAG
>JAAEOI010000446.1 GCA_024244665.1 Bacteroidota bacterium
AGTAAATGCTGTTTACCATGGTTTTGCCTGGATGCCAGAGATTGAGGCCAGTGGATATGACGAGAGCGACAGGCAGCAGGAAATGGATCGCGTGGAAGAAATGAATCTTCATATTGCACGTACGTGGTATCGACCCGATTGGGCTGGTGGCGAAAATGGGATATCAGCTTCTTTTGACTGGGACTCCCCGAAGATGGAGGCCTTTTACAAATGGATCGGGGAGATGAAAGAACGGGGTGTGGAGGTCGCCCTGCAGGCGGCCTGGGGATTTCCAGCAGATACGCATCTGGGAAGAGAACATGCGGATCCTGAAACAGATCCCCTCCGGTATGCCCGCTGGGTCAGTGAGTCGGTACGCCAGATTGTACAGGTACGTGGCTTTGATAATGTCAGGTACCTGGTTTTGATGACCGAGCCAACCACCTCCCCGTGGGGGAAGGCTCCGGATGACTGGGAGCTCTGGCCATATTACGTAAAGGTGATGCGCACTGTTCACGATCAAATGAAGCTGGACAAGACCAGGGAGCTGGTCAGTTTCGTGGGACCGAACAATCATGCAGTAGGCTCCTTCGGGCAGCTTCGTCTTTCCGAAGCTGTGAAAGAATTGGAGGATGTGCTGGATATTTACGGAGCCCATACCTATCTGCCCCCAGAAAACGCCTATGAGAACTGGCGAGCCTTTATGGACAGGGTAAGAGAGGCCGTGGATTCGGAACCGAAACCCATCTGGCTTGATGAGTACAACGTGTTTCGGGAATGGGAAACCCACATCAGGGATCAGCCCGAACATGGAACTTACCTGGCAGAGGTTGTTGCGGCAAGTCTTGATGCACGGATACAGACCACCATGATCTGGTTACTCTTCGATCAGCTATATACAGCGCCCGCACATGAGGCGACCAACGGGAATTCTTTTTACAAGGGCGTGCATCGCTGGGGGACAGTCAGGTGGCCGCATGACGATCTTGAAGATGCCAGTAAGCCGTATCCGGCCTGGTATGCTTATTCCATGCTGAGCAGGTACTTGGGCGGGGGCGAAGGATCAAAAGTCTACGAGTCGGAAGGCCAGCATGGGCTGCACATCAATGCGGTCAGACAGAAAGATGGATCCCTGAGCCTGCTGGTGATCAATTCAAATGCGTCAGAAAAAGCGTTCAGGGTACAGCTGTCGAAAAGCCTGCACTGCAAGCTTGAACGCCATTTATACGATCCTGCGAGGATTTCACCTGGCAAGGATGCTGCAATACCCGGGGTTGACAGAATATTCGGTCATGTGGAGGATGAGTTCACGGATACCCTTCCTGCGGGGGCTGTTGCAGTCTATGTGAGTAAAAACCCTGCAGATGGTGTTATAAGTAGAAATTAACCTGGGAGAGCAAATGGGAATTAGAAATACTGAGATTTTAAAGAAAGAACACATGAGATACATTTTACAGCTGACTTTAATGATGTCCGTGGTTTTGTCCGGATGCGGGCAGAGGGATACAGCTGGGGACCAGGGCGAATCCCGGCGTCCCAATATCGTTTTGATTTTTACGGATGATCTGGATTTTGATGAGATTGGGACCTATACCCCCTCGGACTACCCGACCTACACATCAGCCAGGAAGGGTGGAGATGGCAGCACTATGGATTGGGGCTACTATCCCGAGCAGCCTGCTACTCCAAATATCGATAACATTGCGAAGAATGGTATAAAATTCACAAGGTTTTATGTTCCGATCACCGTATGCACTCCCAGTCGCTATGCCCTTTTGACCGGTCAGCGCTGTGGCAGGAGCGAGGCAATTCAGGAAGAGGTTCCCCTGGAACAAAATGCACCCATCGAATTCAATTCCAATTTGTTTCCCGGTGAATGGAATTTCCCCCGTGCACTGCAATCTTCGGGATATAAAACAGGTTTCATTGGAAAATTCCATCTGATACATGGGAATACTTTGAGTAAGAGGCTTCCTGAAAACTCCATACCCGTTTCCGAATTGCGAAAAGTGGAAGAACCGGTTCCGGAAGCGGTTTTAAATGATTTGAAAGTACGCTATGGGATTTATACCGAATATATCCGTGAGAATTATGGTTTTGACTATGTGGATGGCTTATATATTCAGAATACAAACCAGACCGGAATCCCTGATGTCTGGGGGCGTCCTGAAGGGAATATGGAATGGATGACCTATCATGCGCTTCAGTTTATGGAGCAAAATAAAGCCGAACCCTTTTTCCTGCTGTTTGCGCCCAATGTACCCCATGGTATGTTTGGCAAGGAATGCCTGAAAAATGCCAATCGGCGGGCCACACCTGCAGGCCTGTTGGATGAACACATCGGAACTCAGCCTTCTTTTGAAAACATTGAAGAGCGGATTGAAGCTGCAGGCCTGGACCCGAGTGCAACTATGCCCATGTATCTCGACGATGGTATAGGTGTGATTATTAATAAACTACGAGAATTGGGGCTTGATGAAAATACCCTGGTTATTTTCACCTCCGACCATCAGTCAAGGGGTAAGTGGTATACCTATGAAGCTGCCCATGTGCCGGCACTGGCCATGTGGCCCGGAAAGATAAAACCTGGTCGTGTAAGTGATCAGTTTTGTTCATCGCTCGATATTGCACCGACCCTGCTCGATGTCTGTGGTGTGACTTTGCCACCGGTGAGTAATGCGAAGCTGGATGGACAAAGTTTCAAATCTGTTCTTCTGTCGGACGAGGCAAAGCGAAGCGAAGAACCTTTCCTGATTGAAATGGGATATGCCAAAGCCATCATTTACAGGAACTGGAAATTCATTGCCCTTCGGTATGAACCCACCTTGAAGGATGAGATCTTCCTTAAACATGGGGACCGTCCCGACTACAGGGGGAAAAGAGGAATGAATGATGTGGTACTTTCCCGCTTCCCCAATGTGCTCGATGAAGATCAGTTATATGATCTGGATACCGATATGTTTGAACAGCTTAACCTGGCCGGCGATGCCAGCTATGCGGAAATCCTTGAGGAAATGAAACAGTATATGCGCGAAGCTGTCGCAGACTTACCCCATGATTTTAGTGAATTTAAATAGTATCAGAATTGTGAACAGATAATTACTAGCATAAAGAAATTTAACCTAAACTAATGAAGAAAATTCTCTTAAACGAATAAATAAGATATGAAAAGGATTAAACGCAGATCATTTATGCAGACAGCCGTGGCCGGATTAGGAGCAGGGCTTCTTGCAAAGGCCAGCCCGGTATCGGGATCTGGACTGCCAGAGGGACAGGCAGAAATAAGTTCTTCACTTAGCGATATCCGTCTAATGGCCATGGAACTGGAGCGCATTGATACTCACAGTCATTATGATATTCGAATGTCTGAGCTAAAAGGGGAGGATGACTTCATCAATACTCCAGGAATAGTGGACAGTTCAATTCTTGCCAGAGGATGCCGGAAGCTGTACGGGATCGATTCGGGTCCCTTCCTTCGTCCGGATTCACCGGGGGAGATTTTTAAAAGGGCATCTGACCTGCGAACCAAAGGAGCGGAAGCCGCACTGGAAACGGCAATGGAAACGGCAAAGATCTCCAGACAATTTATTTTCAATTACGGGGTTCACCCAAAAGACAGCAGGTATGCCGATTTTCCCTCCCGGGTGAGCCTGTTGAACTACACAGATGATATCATCGCAGGGGATACAAAAGCCTTTTCCCCTGATGGTCCTGACTATGAAAACTTTAACTACTATAATGCCCTATGCAGGCGTCTGGGCGAACTGAATACCCTGTCCGACTACCTGAGTGCACTGGATGAAGAGATAGATACATGGAAGGATTATCGTGTGGTTGCAGCGAAAGTTGGACTGGCCTATTCGATCGGACTGAAATTCAGCGATCCTTCGTTCAGTGAGGCCCGGACCGCCTTTGGAAAAAAACAGGATATGTCCAGGGAGGAGATCACCATTGTACAGCATCACGCATTTCGTCACATGCTGCTGGCCTGCCAGCGCAACGGCTTGCCAGTGGTGGTGCATACCGGGTTCCAGATCTGGGGTCATGCAGATCTCCAGGTGTCTAATCCCAGTAATCTGCACAATCTATTGATTGATAAGCGGTATAAGGATATAACCTGGGTTCTGTTGCACGGCGGTAATCCCTATGTGGGAGAAACAACATATCTGGCCCGGATGTTTCCGAATGTCTATATCGATTTCACCTGGATTTCATGGATGACGAGGGTGCGCTTTCACATGGCCCTGGCAGAATGGATTGAAATAGTGCCTCACGGAAAGCTCTGCTGGGGCTCGGACAGCAACAGCCCGGAGACCATCGTCGGGATCGGGGAAATTACAAGGGAACGCATTGCCGATGTTCTGGAAGACCAGATAGCCCATGGCATTATGGATGAAAAGGCGGCCCTTGACTTCCTGGAGCACTGCTTTGTTCAAACTGCCCAAAGAGTATTTCAATTATGAAATGGAAGCCTGAAACAATAATCATAAGGAAGCGGATACCGGTGAGATATTTGATGATCGCATGTTTGGCCATGAATCTGCTGGCCTGCAACAGCAAGACGATTGATCGTCCCAATATTATCTATTTCTTCACCGATCAACAACATGAAGGCATGATGATTGTGTTTGATGATTACCAGGAGGGTGAAGAGTATAATCCGGCACGAATCCGCTCGGATGCCAGGGAAATACAAGGAGCATGGCAACTGGAACTGAGGCATATGAATGGAACTGATGCAAGAATGGAAATGCCATCCCTGCAGGACCTGGGACTGAATCCGCGGACAAAGGGATTTGCCGGTACAGCAGTCTATTCGAAGACCATTGTCCTTGAGGAAGACCATTTCGAGTGTATCGACCTGGGGGATGTTCAGGGTATAGCTGAACTTTTTGTGAATGGTGTGAGCCTGGGCACAAGATGGTATGGAGACTAAACATTTGATGCAAAAGGAGTCCTGAAAAGGGGGGCGAACGCATTACAGGTTAATGTGACCACCATTTGCGGAAACTATCTCAAAACACAGGAAGATAACGCGGTAGCTCAGCGATGGACGGAGAAGCAGGAGTTCTATCCCATGGTCATGCTGGGTAAGGTGCGAATAGGTAATTATTAATAATACATAATAAAAAAACATGCGAAAAGCACTGATGAGTTTTGAGAAATACATCCCGGTAATACTGATGCTTACAGTTGTTCTTTACAATATAAATGATTGCCATGCACAGCAGCCGAATGTATTGTTGATCATCAGCGATGATCAGGGGATTGGTGATTTTGGATTTATGGGTAACAAGCATTTGAAAACCCCGAATCTGGATCGCCTGGCCGATCAATCAGCTGTATTTAAGGATTTTATAGTTGCGCCTGCCTGTTCTCCAACACGTTCGAGCCTGATGACCGGCCGCAACCATTTAAAGGCCGGCGTATGGGGTGTGGGTGCCCGGAACAATCTGATGCGTGATGAGGCTTTGATGGCTGAGTACTTTAAAGCTGCGGGGTATGGCACCGGTTATTTTGGAAAGAGAGATGGTGTTTTTCTTCTGGAGAAACAGGCCTGGCACTGGGGCTGCGACGAGGTGTCTCATGTGATGGGCTATAAGCACAAAGATGCCACAAGTCTCACCCATAAAGGGAATATAAAGCGAAAAGGATGGACCTGTGATGTGGATGTGGATAACAGCCTTGAATATATAGAACGGCAGGGCGATAAACCATGGTGGTGTGCAACTGCTTTCATACTGCCGCATTTGCCCTGGGAACCCGATGATCGTTTTGCAAAGCCCTATCGTGATGCCGGGCATTCGGATTTGCTGGCCGATTTTTATGGTTGTGTAACACAATTGGATGATGCCATCGGACGCTTATTGAAGGGATTAGAAGACCTGGGCCAGGCAGATAATACGATCGTACTCTTTTTAAGTGACAACGGTCCTTCATACAGAGATATGTCCGAAAAAGACATTCAAAGCCGTAATCCCCTGGGATTAAAAGGAACCAAATCCATGGTATGGGAAAATGGTATTGTTGTGCCCTTCATGGTAAGATGGCCCCAACAGATACCTCCCGGGGAGAGAAGCCAGTATGGCACCGTTGAGGATATTGTCCCTACCCTGATTGATTTAACAGGAATGCAAAATAAGCTCCCCGCACATCTGCCCTTTGATGGCATCAGTCTGCGCCCGGCTCTTGTGAACCCCGGTGCTCAATCCATTGACAGGCAGGTCTTGCGTGTTGCTATTTCCTTTGAGGGAGCTGCCGGTGGTTTGAATAATGGCAAGCGGGGTATTGTGAATGATCCCCATGAATTGGGCATTGAAGAGCAGCATCTTATCCTTCGCGGTGAGCGATATAAGTACCACAATTTTGCAGATGGAACTACTGCACTTTACGATATCAAAGCAGATCCGGGAGAGCGAAAGGATATAAGTAAGAAGCATCCTCAAATTGCTGATTATTATAAAGAGGAGTTGCAGCGTCAGTATGATAATATTGTGAATACGGACCGGGCATTCCGTATGCCGGTTGTAGTAGTTGGAGAGGAAAGGATTGGAACCAATAGCATTGCCGGAGCCATGGCAAATAAAGCCTTTGGGCTGAATGAGATATTGAGGTTTCATTTCCTTAAAGGATTTACAAAAGCAAATAATGCCGCAGAATATAAAGTGATTGTAGAAGAAGCAGGAACTTATGATGTAAGCATTCTGGGCCAGAACCTGGGTGGAGGAGAAGCATGGGAATTAGAGTGTGATAATAAGCATTATTTCCCTGCGAAAGCAGATGAAAAGCATATGATCTTTGAAAAGGTAAAGTTTCTTAATCCGGGAATACAGCAATTCACCATCAAAGTGAATAAGGATGGAAACGCTCAAAACGCTGCGGTTGTTGAACATATTAAATTCAAATAAATGATGAAGAAAATAGTAGGCTTAATCATAGTCGCAGCCCAGTTGGTTCAACTTTCTCAGGCCCGGGCACAGGAGATTCCGCCTCGTCCGAATGTACTGCTGATCATCAGTGATGACCAGGGGTACAGCGATTTCGGATTTATGAATAATGAGATCCTGCGCACACCCAGGCTCGACGAATTGGCAATAACCGGCGCTCTTATTCCCAATTATTCAACAGGTGCTGCCTGTTCACCGGGAAGGAGCATGCTCTTTACAGGAAGAAACCACCTGCTGACCGGTGTGTGGGGTGTGCCCTTGAGACAAAACCTTCGTACCGATGAAACCATGATGCCGGCTTTTTTCAAAGCGGCAGGCTATGAAACTTATTATGTGGGAAAGAATGACTGTGTGGCACAGATACATACCCTGCCCTGGTTTGCGGGCTGGAATGATGCCATGATCGGCGGAGGCTATGTCCACCACGATCCGGTATTAAGCTACAAGCCAGAAGGTGAAATGCCTCTGAGCTGGAAAAATCAACAGTATGAAGGGTGGACCTCAGAGATATGGACAGATGAAGCCATCCGCTTTATCAAAGAGCAGAAAGATACTTCCTGGTTTATGACCCTGGCCTACATCATCCCACATATGCCATGGGAGCCGGTCGATGAGCGCTATGCACCTTATTACCGTGAACAGGGCTGTTCGGAAAATATAGCCGGATGCTTCAGCCATATTGAACAAATGGACGCCTGTGTGGGCAGGCTTCTTGATACCCTGGCCGCAAGCGGGCAGGATCAGCGGACCATCGTCATATTTGTAAGCGACAACGGACAAACCGGACCGGAGGCAGGCAGTGCTGATAAGGAAGGGTATATTCAATCGGAGGACTGGGCCCTGCGCAATGTGGCCAATCTTCGGGGCAGTAAGTCACTGGTCTGGGAAAACGGGACCAGAGTACCGCTGATTGTCAGGTATCCTGAAAGCATAACCCCGGGTATCCGTGAGCAGTTTGGTGCTGCTGAGGATATCCTGCCAACCCTGCTTGATTATGCAGGAATCAATGAGGACATTGTTCCCCATAAGCCTTTTTGCGGGGTAAGCCTGCGCCCGGCTCTGGATGATGCAGAGATTGAAATTGAGCATCCGGAGATGCTACGCATGACCATCTGGGGCGACGGCATGGTTGAGGCACCCCAGGGATTTGTGCCCGACCCGGCTTCTCTCAGATTCGAGGACCATCACATGACTCTGCATGGAGCCCGGTACAAATTGCATGCCCGTCCGGGAGGAATAGCAGAACTGTACGATATAGTTAATGATATTGAAGAAAGCACCGATATCAGCGAGTCATACCCTGACATTAGCAGCCGGATGCTCGAGGAGTGCCGTCAGCGCTGGGAGTATGCCATTAACGAGGGCGGGGCATTCCGGATGGCTCCCATTGTTGTGGGCGACCCTTCCACCTGGAAATATAAGGACGGCACTTTCTGGGGCTATGCTGGTAAGATCCAGGCAGCTTCCGGGAATATGTTTGTGGGTCGGGGTCTCAAGGGTTTTTCCATGGAAGGAGAGAGTGCAAGCTATGATCTTGTGGTGGCAAAGTCTGGTGTTTACTCAATCAGACTGAAAGGAACAGGGCTTGAAAAATCCGCCCCGCTGACCATCAGGGTTGCAGGGCAGTTGCTGACGGCCCTGTCTGTCAGTGATGATTACATGGAATTTGGAAATGCATGCCTGCCCAAGGGGGAAATGCCTATGACCATTGTTGCCGGGAAGCCGGAGGGAGTTACAGAAGCAGTCTCCGTGGAACGGATCCTCTTTTCCTTACTTCAATAATCCAAATTTATTGTCCATGAGTACCCTGATGAAAATATAAACCGAAAATATAATCCGAAATTTTTAATCAAATGCTAATAAGAACACTTGCCAGATTCACCCTGATATTGATTTTAATATGCGGGAATGTTGAGCTCCCGGGACAAGGCCATGCCGGGGTACAGCCCGGAGAGACTCTCACTTTTGATCTGTCCTCGACCGGAATCACCATTAAGAACATCTATTCCGATATCAATGTGTGGGATTTCAGGCAGAACTGGGGGCAGAAGGCATCGGATCAGCCCGCCGGCTATTTCCGGGAGAATTTCCCCTTTATAAATACAATTCAGATTATGACTGCCACTGGCGGGAATGCAAACAGGGACCTGTTCAAAAATCCCGGCGACAGATCGGTATTGGATGACTATCACTTCGATGAGCTCATTGCTGCTCTAGCCAATGTGGTGAGGCAGGGACTCAAACCCATGATTAAAACCGGAGCTGTACCCCTGAAGTATTCCGCCAATCCGTTAATTGCAAATTTTGGTGTGAACGTGTGTCCCCCTGATGATTATAATGTGTACTACGATTATTTGAAAGCGTTGGCCGACAGGGTGGTGGCCGAGTTTGGACTAGAAGAAGTCAAATCCTGGTCCTGGGGAGTGCTTACCGAATATGAAAACAAGAGCTGGTGGTCTGTTGATGAAAACCCCGAATTAAGCAAGAAGGCCTATTTCAAACTCTATGACTACACGGTTGCCGCCCTGGAAGACGCCATTGGAGCCGATAATCTGGAAGTGGGTGCACATGCCATGGTCTGTCATCCCGGATTATGGGATGAAGGGGATTTCATCGACCATGTCGCTAAGGGGACAAATTATGTGACTGGAAATACAGGGACGCAGATTGACTTTATTGCAGCCTCGTTTTATGACAATAAGCCGGGAGAAGCGCACCCGGACAATCTTTTGCTCAGCACTACCATGAACCGGATCAGGGAAAGGGCTGAAGCAAATGACTTGACTGATCTGCAGTATGGTATTGATGAGGGAAGGATCCTTTTCGGCCCTGACGGACGGGACCTTGATCAGCGGATTGTGGCCCATAGCTTCCAGGGAGTCTCCGATGCCAGAGCCTTCAAGCTTATGAACGAGCTGGATGCCGACTGGTATTCCACCTGGGGGCTCACCACTCAGGGATTCTGGGGCGGAGTGCCCACGGTAGGCACCCACGTGGCCGGATTTTCCCATAAGATGGTCGGAGAGCAGCAGGTCCAGCAGCTTTCTGAATTCAAATCTGGTGACAGTTCGAACGAAGTGGATGCCCTGGTGACCTACAACAGTAAGGAAAATAAGGTGCATGTTATGGTTTACAACTACAACTGCAGCCTTGATGCCATAAGCAAGGAAAATCCAACGATTAAAATACGCAACATAGCTGCCCTGAAAGGATCAAAAGTTTTCGTAAAACGATGGACGGTGGATGATTCCCATGGAAACTACTGGCCCGCCTGGTTCTCCGATATGCAGACCCGGGAGATAAGCAATGAAGATTTCAAAAGGTGGGACAGATATTCGATTATGGCTCCATTGTCATTAATTGACAAGGCCGACAGGGATTTCTGGTATGCCAATGAAGAGAGGTACAGGGAACTTGCTGTACTGGAAGTAAACGAGACGAAGAATAAGATAAAGAATAACACGCTCCTGCTTCCCGTGGAACTGGACCATCACGGAGTGGTCTTCTTTGAAATTGAGAATGTCAGGATAAAGTAATACGAATAGGATATGAAAGTTGCAAAATTGTTAATGATAGGTGCTTTGGGCTTTATATTAAGTTGCCAGCAGCCCGATGACCGGCCAAACATTATCATCGTGATGGTCGATGACTCCGGTTACTCCGATTTAGGGTCTTACGGAGGTGAAATAGATACGCCCAATCTTGATGAACTTGCCTCGAAGGGACTCCGCTTCACTAACTTCTACAACAACGGGCGCTGCAGTCCGACCCGGGCTTCGCTTATGACAGGGCATGCTTCAGGAAAGGTTGGATTTGCGGCTGGCACCCTTGGGGGCTATAACCGGGAGACGAAGATTCCTTCTTACAGGGCCCGGCTTCCTTTCGAAGTGCCCACCATTGCCGAATTGATGCGAGAGGCGGGTTACAGAACCATGATGGTGGGGAAGTGGCACCTGGGAGGCAGTATCCTGGAGGGTGACCCCCAGCAACAGAAGCGGTGGAAGAATACGCACCAGGGCTGGGAGCTTACCCAGGAAGAGATGGAAGCAGATTTTAACGCACTTCCCATGCAGAGAGGTTTTGATAAATATTTTGGGATCCTGGAAGGGGAAAACAACCATTTTCTTACGCCTGATGACCGATCAACTTACCTGGAAGGGAACGGCGTTGCCCAACTTCCCTTTGACCGGACCTATTCCATGAATTGTGTGGCAAAGAAAAACGGGCCTGCCAGCTATAAAAACTGTGAGGGAGAAAGGGCCAGTGCATTTTATGCCACGGACGGGGAAACCGACAGGTCCATTGAAATGATCAGGGAAGAGCAGAACAGTAAGGATCCGTTTTTTCTATACCTGGCCTACCGTGCGCCCCACCTGCCCTTACAGGCTCCGGATGAGCTGGTGCAGAAGTATATGTCCTATTACGAGAATCTTTCGAAGGCTGAGGAAAACCGTGTCAAAGGACTAGTCCGGGAAGGTCTTTTCCCGGAGGGAGCAGGATATGAGCAAAGCTATAAACAGGGAATGGAGCTGGATGAAGCGGTCCGTAAGGAGCTTCAAAAACGCTATGCCCTCCATGCAGCGATGATGGAGCTAATCGACCAGAACATGGGAAAATTGGTAAAGGCCGTGGAGGAAGAAGGTAAGCTGGATAATACGCTTATATTGTATTTTTCCGACAACGGGGCAGCATCCCATGCAGGACAGATGATGAATACTCCCTACAAGGGCTGTAAGGCCCTTATGTATGAAGGCGGGGTCAAGAGTCATTGTATTGCTTACTGGAAGGATGTCATAGAGCCCAACACCCTGAACAATTCTGTGGTGTGGGTGGGAGACCTCCTGCCAACCTGCCTGGAAATCGCAGGGGGTACATACCCGGAAGAATTCAGGGGCAGGAAGACCTCCCCGGTTGACGGGATCAATATAATGCCGGCGCTCGAAGGGGAGGAAATGCCCCCAAGGGAATACTTGTTTTCAAATGACAAGGGACAGCAGGGTGTGACCTGCCAGGGGAGGTGGAAATTACTCATTGAACCCGGCTGGTATATGCAGACTTCAAAGGTCCCCGGGACAAAGTATGAACTGTATGATCTGGCTTATGATCCGGCGGAAACGGAGGATGTATCTTCAGAAAACCCCGGACTGGTCGAGAAACTGAGTGAAGCCGCTGAGCAGTGGCAAAGGGAGAGTGGGATTATTGACTACGGGGAGATATTAGAGAGGAATTCAGGTATTGCCAGATAAAACACCTAAGACATGGGCCGTCAGGAAGAATTAGACAAAATTGTGCTGAGCTGGGAGCTGAGGCATTCAGGAAGCATGAACGAAAGACCAGGCGAATGGATCCCCGCCATCGTACCCGGTGCGGTCCAGCTTGATTATGCCAGGGCAGAAGGATATGAGGACTATTACCGGGGAGGCCATTTCCGGGATTACGACTGGATGGAGGACAGGTTCTTTACCTACAGGAGTAAATTTCCCGGACTGGAAGAATCGGAAAGTAAAAGGCTCTACTTCATATCGAAAGGAATTGATTATCGCTTCGATGTATACCTGAATGAAACACTCCTCCTCAGCCAGGAGGGGATGTTTACTCCTGTTTCCATCGACCTCACCGATTTTTTGGAAGAATCCAATACCCTGGAAATAAAGATCCATCCTCCGCCACAGCTTGAAGGATGTGCCCGGGCACTGCCGGCAGCAACAGCTAAGCCGGCGGTGAGCTACGGGTGGGACTGGCATCCCAGGCTGATACCTTCAGGGATCTGGGATGATACCTTCCTTGAGAAACGAAGTGTTTCCCACCTGCATTCAGCAGATGTTAAATATGAACTGAATGAGAGCCTGGACCAGGCCCGGATCTCTCTTGAAGCAGGGGGCGTGAATTTGAAAGGCTGCCTGCTGAAGTGGCAGTTGTATGATGCAGGGGGAAAGGTGGTGGCTTCCATGGAAAACAGGCTTCAGGATGAGCGTGTGGCCCTGGATTATCGGCTAAACGATCCCCAGCTCTGGTGGCCGCATGATCACGGAACACCTTACCTCTACCGGTCCGAGTGCAGCTTATATAGTGACAGCGGAGTGCTCCTGGACCGACAGGTCCGGCAAATAGGATTCCGCCGGATCCGCCTGGTAATGGCCGAGTCCGCCTGGGGCGAGTCAGAGGGATTCCCAAATACCATGAATGTTTCTGCGTTTCAGCCTGAGATCAACAACAGGAAGATTTTTATAAAGGGAAGCAACTTTGTTCCTCCTTCCATTTTTCCTGGAACTGTTGAAAGCGATACCTATCAAAATATCATATCCCGGGCACTTGAAGCCAACTTTAATGTACTCCGCATCTGGGGTGGAGGACCCATTCCCAAGGATGCATTCTTTGATTTGTGCGATGAAGCCGGCATCCTTGTCTGGCAGGATTTCCCTCTTTCCTGCTATAACTACATTGATGATAAGGGCTACCTGGATATTCTTGAACAGGAATCGGCCTCGATTATCCATAGACAGCGGGAACATCCCTGCCTGGCCATCTGGTGCGGGGGGAATGAATTGCTGAACAGCTGGAGCGGCATGACCGAGCAGTCAAGAGCGCTGAGACTGTTAAACAGCCAGTGCCTTATTCTGGATCCGGAAACCCCCTTTATTCCAAGCAGTCCGCTCTACGGGGTAGCCCACGGTGGATATACCTTTTTTGACCGGGAACTGGATGAGGATGTCCTGGAGAAAATGTACAGGCTAAACAAGGGTTCTGAGAAATACACTGCTTTTGCCGAGTTCGGGGTTCCTTCGCCTGCTTCCATGGAAGTGCTGAAGGAGATCATCTCTGAAGATGAATTGTGGCCACCGCTTCCTGGCTCTTCCTGGGAAGATCATCATGGTTTTCGGGCATGGGATCAGGAGAAGGATTCCTGGCTGATGCTGGGCCAGTTGGAGAAGTACTTTGGCAAAGCGAACAGTTTGGAAGAGGTGATTGAGCGTGGTCAGCTCCTCCAGGCCGAAGGACTGAAAGCAATCTATGAAGGGGCTAGGAGGCAGAAACCCTATTGCAGCATGGCACTTAATTGGTGTTTCAATGAACCCTGGCCCACGGCAGCCAACAGCAGCATCATCAGCTGGCCGGATGTGCCTAAGCCTTCCTTTTATACAGTGTCGGAATCCTGCAGGCCTTTCATGCTGAGTGCCGAAATGGAAAAGTTTGTTTGGAAGAGGGGAGAGGAGTTCAGAGCCAGGCTCTGGATACTCAACGACCGGCCCTTTACGAGCGATCCACTGGAGGCAAAGGTAACTATACGGACCGGGGATGTAGAAACTGAAATATATACATGGAATGCAGGTGAAGCAGATGCGAATCAGAACCTCAGGGGGGCTGAGGTCAAGTGTATTCTTCCGGAAACAAAGGACAGCCAATTTTTGCTAAAAATCCATTGCCCTGAATTCCCTGCGTATTCATCTTCATATAGCTTGTTGTTTCAGAAGAACGGACTGAATAGTAGCTCGTGTTAACGTTTATAGCAATGGTGCGGTACAGAATGGTATCCCACTCACGATAAATAATTTCAAAATAAAATGAATTTTAAACGCATGAAGAATATTACACTTCTCATTTTTTATATCCTACTGGCAACAAATCTGTTGGCCCAGGAAGCATCCCTGGAATCTACAATTATACAGAGTGATGCACCTGATTGGGGAAATCCTGAAATATTTGGCAGAAACAAATTAGCTGCTCATGCCACAATGTTAGTTCAATAAAATATGCGAATTAATAGTTGAAATTGCTGGTGACATATTCACATAAACGACTGATAATAATTCAGATAGATGAAACGAAGAAAATTTATACAAAAAACAGGTTTTGGTGCTCTTGCTGTAGGTACTTTGGGCAGCTATGCTATAACAAGTTCCGGTAACCCGATTAGAAAAGGTAAAAGGTTTTGTTATGAGTCAGAAAGAGAAATACCGGTTCTTGATGATGTTGATGTTCTTGTGGTTGGAGGAAGTTCAGGTGCTGTAGCGGCGGCATCAGCGGCTTCAAAAAAAGGGTGTTCGGTGTTTCTTGTAGGTTATTTACCCTATCTGGGAGATGATATTTGTGGCACATACAGGTATTGGCTGAAAGATGGGGAAAACCCCGATACAGCATTGGCAAAAAAGATATTTGGTGAAAAAACGCCAACTCCTATGCACGTTAAATCCATATTGGATAAGGAGCTGATAGATAATAATGTTAAGTTTTTATATAGCTGCTATGCAACAAATTTAATCTTTGATGGCAGTAATAATGTCTCCGGCGCTGTAGTGGTTAGCCGTTCAGGTCGTCAGGCAATAAAAGCAAAAGTTGTTATCGATGCCACCCACGGAGCAGAGCTTGCAAAAATGGCGGGAGCAGGGGTAGAGCAATATTCATTAATAAAGATGGATTTTTTCTACACCGTTGTTGGAAATCACATCCAAAAATCAGGTCGAACAATTGGTGTGAAGAAACGTCCTGACCCGGTAATAACAGAAAATCAGTGGTATCAGGTTCATGAATACCGCTATGAACATATTGGGAATGATCCTAAAAATGAAAAGGCAGTTGTTTACTATAAGAAGCATCCGGAAAGAATAGTTTTTAAAGGACAATCTTATGAAGTGTTAGAGTATCAATTTCAATTTGATTTGAAAGATAATTCATATGCCTCTTTGATGGAAGTGGAGCATGAAATACGAAGTAAAACTTTTGATATTGAGCAAACCGATTGTTCTGATTTAATACATTTTCTGCCACCGTATAAAATTGTATGTGAAAAGACTTATTCTGGAAACGGCATTTCAAATATTCCGGTTGAAGCATTTATTCCCAAAAACACAAAGAACATACTCATACTTAATGGATGTGCCGATGTTAATAGAGAAACCGCAAAGAAGCTAAACTCTTCGATTGCTTTAATGAAGCTTGGCGGAGTAATTGGAAAGTATAGTGCTGAATTAGCAAAAACAATAAGTCTTTCCGGTCCTGTTTCTGGTAAATCAAGACGTTCAGGGGAATATTTCGAAAACGGTGAAGTTAAAGAATATCTTAGACCATTGCGCCCTGTCATGGATAAAGGATATGTAAAAAACTCAGATGCCATCCTGCCGATTTTAGGAGAATATGATGTTGTAGTTTCCGGAGGAGGGACAGCCGGAGCACCTGCTGGCA
Source organism: Bacteroidota bacterium (assembly GCA_024244665.1). The sequence goes on from JAAEOI010000446.1 coordinate 16,107, forward strand.
TAGGAGCATCTAAGCATGGTGCGAAAACCTTGGTTTTAGAATATCTCCATGGATTGGGAGGAATAGGTACTATGGGGCACATGGAATATTATTGGGACGGCAATAGAGATGGTTTTACCGAAATTGTGAGTAATGAGGTTCGGGGAATGGCCCCGGACAATCATCCAAGACAAATCAAAGATAAAGGGGGTTGGGTGTTTGATTGGAAAACAGAGTGGTACAGGAAGGAGATATTAAGAAATGGAGGAGATATTTGGTTCGGTGCAATGGGGTGTGGAACCTGGATGGAAAACGATACTGTAAAGGGAGTTGTCGTTTCTACACCATTTGGCAGGGGTGTCGTTCTTTGTAATGTTGTGATTGATGGTTCGGGGAGTGCAGATCTTGCAATTGCGTCCGGAGCAAAATATGAATTTATAGATGCTAAAAGTGTAGCTGTACAGGGAGCGGGCCTGGCTTATAGATTTCCCGGACATATCAAGGCAAATACCGATTGGACATTTATGGATGAATCGGATATTTTGGATACAGCAAGATTATTTGTTCAAGGCAAGAAGAAATTTAGTACAAGTTATGATATCTGTAAACTTCCGCAAACAAGAGAACGAAGAAGGCAGTTGGGCGAATACACGGTGAGTACTTACGATATAATGAATAAGCGAAGATATGAAGATACGATATCACATCATATCGCTTCTTTCGATACGCACGGTTACACTATTGATCCAATTTTCTCACTAAAGCCGGAAACAGGAAGAACTCATTTTTATAATGCAGATATGCCTTTACGTTCTCTATTGCCCATAGGGATTAAAGGATTAATAACAACCGGTTTGGGTGCAAGTGCTCAAAGGGATGCAATGCCGGTATTAAGAATGCAAGCTTGTCTGCAAAACCAGGGGTATGCTGTTGGTTATCTTGCTGCTGTTGCAGTGAAAGAGAATAAAGAAGTCAGACAAGTCAACATCAAAAAAATACAAAAACATCTTGTCGAAATAGGCAGTTTGCCTGAAAGAGTGCTTACGGATAGAAATTCCAAAGAATTTTCTGAAATTCAACTACAAGAAGCTGCTGATGCTGTGGTTAAAAACTATGAAAAGCTGGAAGTTTTATTAACCAACCATACGAAAACCAATGAAATAATTACGGAAAGATTTCTGAAAGTCGATAATCATAATGATAAGTTAGTTTACGCCAGTATCCTTGCTATTCTAAATAATCGTTTGGGATGGGAAATTATTCATGACGAAGTAAAATCATATAAAAAATGGGATGAAGGATGGCATTTTGCTGCACATGGTTATGAGAGACGTTTAAGTGACCTTGATTTTAATATCATAAAACTAGGATATACAAAAGCTCCGGAAGGATTACCAACAATAATCAAAAAAGCAGGAGAGCTAAATACACCGGACTATTTTTCACACTTTAGAGCTATAGCTATTGCATTTGAGACCATGAAGTCAGATAAAGCAGTAGATGTATTAGAAAATCTGCTTGAAAAGGACGAAATGCAAGGCTATTTTCTGAAAGATTATGAAGATGCACTCGAAAAAATGGATATTAAAAACTTCCAACACATTAAAGCAGATGATGATTTGAGAAATAGGGAATTAAAAGAAATATTCCTGGCAAGAGCTCTATACAGAAGTGGGGATAAGAATGGGCTTGGCAAACGGATATTAACCAATTATGCAAAAGGTTTAAATGGTATTTATGCGGCACATGCCTGGGGAGTGCTAAATGAATGCAAAAAATTAATTAAAGAATGAATGATCTAGCTAAATTATTAATTATAATGTCATTGCTTTTTATAAGTAATGACATCTTTTCACAGAAAGAAAATCAACCCAATATTGTCCTATTTTTTGCCGATGATGCAGGCTATAAAGATTTTGGCTTTACCGGATCAAAAGAGTTTCAGTCTCCTTATATTGACAAGTTAGCTGATGAAGGTGTTGTGTTTACAAACGCTTATGTGTCAGCAGCCGTATGTGGACCTTCGCGTGCTGGCTTATTAACAGGGATGTATCAGCAACGCTTTGGTTTTATCTATAATAATGTACCTAATGCTATAGATACGCTAGCAGGACTTTATGGAGAGGAAATGGGTTTACCCAAAGACCAATTGACCATTGCTAACCACCTAAGCGATTATGGCTACAAGAGTAGTATTATTGGGAAATGGCACCAAGGACATGGTGACGGCTTTCATCCACTCGACAGGGGTTTTGATCACTTTTATGGTTTTCTGGGTGGAGCAAGAAGCTTTTTCGAAATGAGCCCTGATCCTGGTCAGCCTGCCTGGAAAATTCTTAATGAAGAAAGCAGGTTATGGCATAATAGAAAACAAATAGAAGAACCCGGAGGTTACCTGACCGATGTTTTTGGTGATGAAGCCTGCAGTTTTATTGAGGATAATCAAGCTTCGCCATTTTTTCTTTATCTATCATTCAATGCCGTTCATACGCCTTTGGAAGCAAAAAAAGCAGACTTAGAACGTTTCCCAAAATTAGAAGGCAACAGAAAAAAATTGGCTGCCATGACATGGTCTATGGATGAAGCCATTGGGAAAGTATGTGCCAAAATAAAAGATTTAGGTCTTGAAGATAACACCATCATAATTTTCACCAACGATAACGGAGGAACTTCCTATCATGGCAGGGACAATTCTCAGTTTAGCGGTTGTAAAGGCAACTATTTAGAAGGAGGCATCCGCGTGCCTTTTGTGATGAAATGGAAAGGTCAATTAAAACCGGTCACTTATGAATATCTCATTACCACACGAGATATAGTACCTACATCTATTGGTTTAGCAGGGGGGGATTTGAGCCAGCATACTTCTTTCGACGGTGTAAATATCATGCCTTACATACAAGGTGAAAAAGATGGAAGACCGCATCAGACGCTTTACTGGAATGGTGATGGGCGTTTTTTTGCCATACGTGATGGCGACTGGAAATTAATTTCATTACCAGACCGACTCCCTGAACTATATGATTTATCCAATGATATTTCAGAGCAAAATAATGTAGCACAAGACTTTCCGGAAATCACAAAAGGGCTAGTAAAAAAGCTATTTGAATGGTCTAATGTCATAAGGGGTTAGTTCCCCGAAGCTATGCTTCGAGAAGATGATTTATTTTGTATTGATACCTCGTCAGCTCTGCTGCGAGGAGTTTCATTGTTTCCACAGATCGTCGCAGTGATTTCAAATTGGTAGTCAGTGTTGACTGGCAAAAAATTGGAAAGAACCAGAACTTCACTTTTAGGAATAATGTTTTTGTTGCTACCGCTCCGGTAAACGCTGCTTTCGATCTTTCAGAGGCAGAGAACTGGAAATTTGAAAACAATCTTTATTATCAGATTGGTAGCCAACCGGCAACACTTGGTGATGATCAACTTCTTGATTATGATCCTTTAGTGAATATTCCTGATGTGATTAATGGATATGAAAACGGCTTGAAATTCAAACTACAGGAGCCTAAAATCTACACCGATGGTCTGTTATTTTCCGGCATGTCTAGTGAGGATATGGAGGGACATAATGTAGAAGGTGTAAAGTATCTGGGGCCGTTTTCAAAATAAGTAGCTGAAACAGACAAAATAATTACCGCTCCTGAACCTATCGAAATGCAGGATTTGACAGATATTTCGAAAAATGATGTTGATGATGTAAAATATTTTTCAGGGACTATCTCTTATGAGAATTAGAATGATATTGAAAAACTGGAACAGGGTACAAAAGCTGTTTTGGACTTGGGCGAAGTGAATGTGGCAGTAGAAGTATTCGTCAATGGAATATCTGCAATTGTCTTATGGAAACGTTATTCGACCTTGATCCTGACGGTTTCCATTGTGTGATCGGTGTACCGGAAACGGATGATCCGTATTCCAGGGTCCAGTAGACCCAGGTCCAGGCTGTATAATCCTTCACCGTTTAGTTGAGGATATCCTTCGAGGTGAATACGCCTGCCTTCCATATCATAGACTTCATAGGCCATAAGTTCTTTTCCTGTTTCGAAGCAGGCCTGATCCCTGACGGGGTTTGGATAGAACCGAATCCCGGGTTCAGAGAAGTTTTCATCCTTCCGGCCATCTGATGTTACAGTCGTTGTGTCTCTTATGGTGTATGTGTCAAAGGAGTAGCGAATCCGGTATTCGTGTTCCAGGTCAGAAATGCGAAATACCACCAGGTCATAGTCCACATTTTCATTCAGAAAGGATAATGTACCTTCCTGTGAATCTTCTCCTTCCGTGGTGTTATACTCAATGGAAGCCGAACTTGTGTTTTTGGCCAGGTAAAGGCTTACAGCTACATCTCCATCGGTGCTTCCTGCAGCGGGTGAGGCGGTACTCCAGTAATATACATTGACTGAGTCCCCCGGAATCAGATCAATAACCGACCCCACGCATATCTCAACATCATCTGCCATGTCAAAATAATCCACAAATTCACCGTTGAGCTCCAGGCAATGCTCTGCATATACATATAGCTCTATGGTATCCACAGTAGTCATCAGCGTGTCCATCCATGGTTCGTAGTCATCCAGGATTTCGATACTGGTGAAGGGGATGGAATCGGATTGGGCATGGATCATTCCCGTGGAAAGCATTAGTCCTGTCCAGAAAGCAATAGCTGTTATTTTCATTTACAGTCATTCATTCATTCATTACTAGAAACTGCAATGTAGGCATAACATGCTTATCGGGCACCCGCATGAATCAATCGGAAAAATCTTTGTAACAAATTCAAAAGGAGAAGCCGGAAAACCAAATTCCTTTTCCCTGTGATCTGCACTTGACTGTGTCGGATATTGTACTTTTATGCCCTGTTTGCAATCATCTATAATTAGCTCTACAATGATCAGATATTTCTTACCGGTATTTTTACTTTCCATATTGGCCATGCAGCATTTACAGGGAATGGAGCCCGAGGTGTTCAATGTGTTGCCAGGAGAAACGATTCAACTGGAAGTGGAAAGCATACATCCCGTTCGATGGGAAGCATCAACGGACGGGATCACATGGGTTGACCTTGTGTATGAGACAGACAAAACCATTTCGGTTAAGGCCATTTCTGATAAGTATTACAGGGCTGTCAGTCTGCCCGAAAATTGCGATCCGGTGGTTTCCCGGACCGTTTATATGCATGTTTTGCGTCCCCTGCCCGATGCCGAGCCTCAGCCCATTGGTGTATTGAAGCCCTTCTGGAGGAACCATCCGGTTCTGGGGCCCTACCTGCAGGATGGATTGTGGCTTGATGAGGTGCCGGATTATTTTCTCCAGACCGATTTTCCATACCCAAAGCGCTCATTTGAACGCGAAGTCCTGTTTGCCGATCATCTTTCTGTGGTCAGATTTCTGGGAGGAACAAATTCCTATCCCGGACTGAATATTAAAAGTGACCTGGGTCCCAATAACAGGCTGGATGAGACAGATACCCTGGCCATGGAAAAGCTTGCGCAATACGACTTTGTATACCGCAATCCTGATGGTACCCTGGCATTCAGACCGGAATTAGTCGAAGCGAGATTGGGAAAGTATATCGAAAACGGATATGAAAGCTTTACCATTGTGCTGGATAATATACCCTATTGCCTTACAAATCATCCCGAGATTGGTTCCTATGGTCAGGCCGGTCCGCCCGATGATCCCGAGGAATGGTATGAAACGATTCGGCAGCTATGCTTTACCCTTACCGATCTGCTCGGACCTGAAAAAGCCAACAAATTACGGTTTAGGATCGGTACCGAGATGAATGGAACTGAACGCTTTGCAGGTACCGAAGAAGAATTTATTACCCATTTTGATTATGCTGCCGCTGCCATAAAAGATGTATTTCCCGGTGCAGTGTTAAGCCTGCATAATATATCCGGGGCCTCCGTAAATGGTATTGAGAACCTTCATAATGTAAATGCTTTCAGAGTGATGGAGCATGCTTCCACAGGTGCAAACCGGAAAACAGGAGAAGCCAATACACCGGTTTCTTTTGTGGCGGCTTCCAGGTACTATTATGAAGGGAGCAACCTGGAGAACATTGTAAGTGGAATTGATGAGGTCTGGGATCATGCTGCGACCAACATTCCGGGCAATGATGGTTTTACCAGGGAGATCCATGAATTTGGTGCTATAGGAGACTGGGGTTCTGTCCCAAAGACCACCAATCCCGATGCTTTTGGCAATGCTATGAACCTGCAGGTTGTGATCGGTCTGATAGGTAGTGGCATAGACAGGCTGTTTCTATGGAATATGCTTGAGAATGTAAAGTACAACTCCAATCAGGGTGATCAACTTATTCCAAGCAGCATGTTGTGGGGATACAGTGTGCTGGAATATATGAAAGGGGGCCATGCCAGCATTGTTCAGCCCTCGTGCCCCGATGCCGATGTAAATACCACATTCTCCGGCCTGATCTCTGTATTCGAGGACAAAGCCTACCTCATGGTGAACAGTTTTAATCCAGACCGGACCGTTCATGATATGAATGAGGTCACCGTGAGGATCCCCCGGGATATGCTCCCATTTATACCCGCAGGCACCAGGAGCGCCAGTATGAATAATGAGCATTGCATATACCAGAGCATTCGCAAAAGCCTGGACCTTTCCGGAAACCTTAAATCCGCAGTGAAGGACAGGCCGGAGGTGGCCACCGACCTGTCTCTCATGAGCAAGAATTTATATAATGGCAGAAAAATGGTGAGCGATAACTGGAACTATTACATTACCAGGTGGAAGAATTCCCTGATGCTAACAGACTTCGAAGGTAGTGTCAGAGATAATAATGATGCCTATTATATCACTCTGAATATCTCATCCCCGGAATCTACTGTCATCCTGCTGGAAGCCGGGGGAACTCAGCAGATGCAACAGGTGCAGCAGGATCAACAGGCTGAATTTACCCCAAGGGCCACTGAGTACTTTGAGGATTTTACCGGCGACCAGCTCCCGGCAGCCTGGCCGGAAAGTGTGGAAGGATACCAGGCAGAACTGGAGAATGATACACTGGTCCTGAAAACAGATAAGAATGCAGCGGACAATGTTTACCACGTGGGGCCGCTGTGGATTGAGAACTTTGATTTCAGGCCCTATTGCAGCCTTCAGTACAGGTGTGAGGACAGTCTTCAAATGGCAGTCCGTATTACAGGTCCCGGCGGAAGGATGGCGGAAGAGAAGCTGTTTTCCCTGGCTGCCACCTCAGAGTGGAAGCGCATGAGCCTTAACCTCTCAGACCTCGCCGGGGAAGAACTTGGATTTCACCTTGACAGCATGCTATGGGTGGTGGAGCCCGCTAAGGCTGATTATTCGGGCACTTTGTATATCAACGAGATCCGTGTCGGAGCCTCTCCCCAGGATGCTGAGTTCGGGCTTGCCATTGAAGAACCGAGTATCCCGCTTGTGGATCTTGGTAGGGCCGATACGATTTTGCCTGAAACAGGCTCAATGGTCCTGGATGCCGCCAATGAAGGGGCTGCCTTCCTGTGGAGTACCGGTGAGACGACCAGGACCATCCAGGTGGATACCGCCGGGCTGTACTGGGTCAGTGTTATTGGTGAGCACAACTGTACGGCAGCCGATACCATTAGAATTTCCAATGCCGGTAACGGATTCCGGGACTTGCCGGGTGAGTCTTTTAGTGTTGATTTATTCCCCAATCCCGCTGAGGACAGAATCTATTTCAGATATGGATCCTGTGAGATAGAGGGGCCTGTATCGGTAGTGCTGATGGACCTCACCGGAAAGGTTATATCGCTCAATAGTTTTGAAAATGTGCTGGCAGGTGAGAGCTATGGAATTGATGTCAGCGCTGTTTCTCCCGGCTTATATCTTATCAGGGTCGAATCTCAGAACCGTTTCACCAGTAAGAAAATTGCCATACAGTAAACATAACCTACTAACCTACTCACTCACTCACTGATTTACTTCTTTCCCTTGTATTCTTTGGGAGAAACGCCATAGAATCCCTTAAAGGCCACTGTAAAACTTGAAGGGGTATTGAAACCTATCATGTAGGCAATTTCCGAAATGGAATTCTGATCCTCCTCCAGGAGCCTGACCGCTTCTTTAAGGCGGGTTTCTTTGAAATAATCCTTGGGGGTCATACTGGTAAGCTCCTTGAATCTCCTGTAGAAATGTACTCTGCTTAATCCCATTTCCATGCTAAGCTCGTTCACATGATATTCACTGTTCCCTATGTTTTGTTCTATCTTGTAAAAGGCTTTCTCCAGGAATTCCCTGTCCACGTGATTTACCCCGGCCATCTTTGGCTTAAGCTTTTTTTCATCGCTGAAACGAGCTTTTAGTTTCTCCCGTGAACGGATCAGGTTATGCACCCTTGATTGCAAATGCTGGGGTAAGAAAGGCTTCTCAATAAAATCATCTGCTCCAAGCTCAAATCCATGCAGCTTGCTTTCCATGTCACTTTTTGCAGACAGGAGAATGATGGGTATATTGTCCAGAGCAGAATCCCCTTTTATCTTTTTACACAGAAGGATGCCGTCCATTTCAGGCATCATAATGTCGCTGATAATGAGATCGGGAATAATCTTCCTGGCAAGCTCCAGCCCTTCTTTGCCATCGTATGCTTTCTCTGTCCTGTAATAGTTCCACAGTAGCTTCTGGATATGATCGGCAAGTTCCTTGTGATCTTCAATGATCAAAACCAGGGGAGCATTATCAGACAGGTTTGGCGGGACCAAAGCTTCTGTTGGCATGAAAAAATCGGAGGACTGAGTGATGTATTTTGAATCGGTGCTTATTAATCCATCGGAACTTGTACTGAGTTCCCTGGCAGGAAGGGTAATTATGATGGCTGTACCCTGTCCGGCTTCACTTTTCACCTTTATCTCCCCATCATGCAACTCAATGATCTTCCTGCAGATGTAAAGGCCGATGCCGGAACCCATGCTGACAGATGTTTCATTTGCCACTGTTTCAGCCTGGTAGAACTTGTCAAATATTTTATCCTGCTCTTCTTCAGGGATTCCGGTGCCGGTATCCTTTACTTCAAGGATGACTTTGTCAGTATCTTTAGCTACACTGACAGATACTATTATTTCATCCCTGGTAGTGGTATGTCTGAGTGCATTATCGATCAGATTGTATAACACTCGTTCAATCTTTCCCATGTCGAATTCAAATATGCAGGCCTGCAAATCACATCGGACTTCCATAAGTTTGTTGTCCCTTGATGCCAATGACCTGAATGATTCAACTGTTGTGGAGCACAGGGATAGCAGGTCAGCTTTCCCTTTTTTCAGGCTGAGCACATCCTGCTCTGCTTTACGGAAATCTATTAATAAGGTAACCAGCCTTAGAAGGCGGGCAGCACTGCTCCTGATCAACTGAAGTTTTTTGCGCAGTTCAGTGGGGCCTTTATAATCCTGAAGTGCTTCTTCAATGGGGGAGATGATCAGCGAAAGAGGAATCTTGAATTCATGGGATATATTCGTAAAGAACTGGATCTTCATATTGGTCATGTCCTCCTGGTGCTGCTGTTCAATGTTCTGCCTGGTAACCTGGTTCTTCAGGCGAATTCGGTGCCTGATTTCCCTGTAAGTGACATAAATGAGGGATATCGTTAATAAGAGGTATATTATTAAGGCCCACCATGTTAGCCAGAATGGAGGCAGGATCCGGATATTCAGGCTGCTGCTTTCTTTACTCCATAATTGATCGTTATTTGAACCTTTTATATGTAAGGTGTAGCTCCCGAAACGGAGGTTTGTGAAGTCAAAACGGCGCCTGTTACCAATGTCAATCCATTCGGGATTAAAACCCTCAAGCTTATACTGGTAATGGTTTTTTGCGGGAGCAACAAGGTTCAGTGCCACAATCTCAAAACCAATATCATTCTGGGAGTATTTCAGGGTAATTTTTTCAGTGAGGGAGAGGGCCCTGGTGAGAATGGAACCTTCTTCTCCCACTTCTACTTCCCGGTTCCCTACAAACAGAGCCTCAATGAGAACCGAAGGCGCATATTCGTTGTCACGGATGGTTTCTGGTACAAAGGAAACCAGGCCATTGGTGCCTCCCAGGAAGATGATATTATCGCTTCCATAGCATGAGGAATTATAGTTGAATTCATCGGAAGCCATCCCGTCTCTCCAGTTGTAGTGCTTTATGGTATTCGTTGATTTCTCAAATCTTGCCAGGCCTCCTGTGGTGGCGATCCAGAGTCTTTCATAACTGTCTTCGGAAATTGACGATATCTCGTTGGTTTCAAGGTTTTGCGAAATGTCAAAAACCTGGCTCTGTCCCTCAGGTGTTAATTTGATTAATCCCAGGAATTCCGTACCAAACCAGAGATTATTCTCATTGCCCTCATAAATCGTAATGAAGTTTGCACGCTTCTGTATATCCAGGGGTATGCCATCGAATACCTGTCGCTTAATGCTTTCTCCGGGTTCCATCTTAAAAACTCCGTTCTTATGAGTTGCGATCCAGATCGTACCCCTGCTGTCCTTTTCAAGGTCCGTGATATTGTAACTTTCCATCTGTTTTTGGCCCTCATAATCAATAAATTTGCGGGATTCGGTATCAAACAGTAATAAACCATTGTATCCTGTACCCACCCATAAGCGGTTTTCTCCATCGGGCTGAACAGAGGTGACCATATCCTTCTCCCCAAGCGCTTCCTCACCTTCCTCGATAATAAGGTTGTAATTCTCTTTGTTTACGGGATCAATCATAGTAAAATTCCTTTCGGTACTGCCGATCCATATCTTTTTATCAGGCCCCTGTTCAATGGTTCTTACAAACTCATTTTTTAGGTTTTCCAGTGCAGGGTATTGCTGGTGTATATCCTTGATTTGATTCAAATTCCTGTCAAATACTACAATGCCCTTGTCCCTGGTTCCTATCCATAGATTTTCTTCGTCATCATATGCCAGAGTGGTTAAATCCCCGCTTATCCGGTCAAGGATGGAATTGATTCCGGCATGCCTTATAAACCGGTTATTTTGTTGGTTCCAGATATTGATCCCCGAACCTGCGGTACCGATCCATAGATTATCCTGCCTGTCTTTATATGCACAGCTGATAAGGTTACTGGCAAGGCTACGTGATTTTCCTGGCTGATGATCCATATGAGTCAATTCATTTTCCAGGATATTATATCTGTATACGCCATCAGCTCCAATCCATATGTGCTGATAGGATTCCTCGACGATGCATTCGATCCTGGAATGAATCTCCATGCCGTTAATATCGCGTATGCGCTGGATCTTTTCTGTACTGTTCTTTTCATATTTTAACAGGCCCTGGTCAGTTCCCAACCAGTATATATCCTGGTTATACCTAAAAACTTCCAGGATATTCTTTACATCGAAGCTATTGCAATCTTCAACCAGGACCATGGGGCTAAAATCATTTTCCCGGCTATCATATTTAAAAACTCCCAGTTCCGCAATATTTATTAAAATCTCACTACCAAAGCAATGGATTGAATAGATCATCCTCTCGGTGGTACCATCGGCTGACCGGAAATGATAGGTTTCATATCTGTTTTCCTCCTTGATGTATCTGAATAATCCATTGCCAGTACCTATCCAGATATATCCGTTCTCATCCTGATCCAGGCAGTAAATATCCCTGGCCGGAATATCTATGGCCTGGAAATTGTCTTTTTCCCTGTTATACCGGCTCAGGCCCCGGTCGCCATACATGGAGCCTATCCATAGTTCATTATCCCTGTCCCTGATCATGCAATTTATCTGGTGGTATTCCAGCGTGGTGCTGTCCATAGGGTTACTCTTATAGACTTTCATCTGGTAACCGTTATAGCGGAACAGTCCACGTACGGTTCCAATCCATATATAGCCGGGATCATCCTGGAGAATACTGGTTATGCGCAAATTGGAAAGACCGGATTCTTTTCCGAGGTATTCAAATTCCAAATCATCGCTTTGGGAATAAGCAGATATGGAATTCAGAAACACAAGAAGGAAGAGAGCCAGAAGTCCGGGTAAATAGCGCTTCATTTTTATAGCAGGATTAATTGAGTTCTGTTTCGCTGTATCATTTGCAGTGAAATTTTGTAACAAAATAAACAAAACTCGTTGATTGGTGCAAATATAGTTCGTTTTTGTTGTCTTGTGTGAAAGCACACTTTTGGATTTTAGTTGTATGCAAATGGATCTGTTCCGGGTAGACTGTAAAGTGAGCTTAAGTCCTTGTTATGCAGGTCCGGGGTGTAATTTTGTCTTGAGCTGATGGATATTCAGGTCATGCATTAGTTTCTGTTAATTTGTATCATTTTCAAAATACTGAGGTAACAAATAGAAAAAAAGAAAAGCGGTATTTCAAGGAATAGATTTTTGTTAAAAAGAGACACGGTGACTTTTGCAATACTTTTACCATTGATAACTATTCACTAAAAAAATAGATTTATGAAAAAACTGAAACTTTTGTTTTCTGCACTTCTTCTGGGGTGCATGCTCGGACTCTCAGCGCAGGCTCCGGGTTTAATCTTCTCCGAGTGGACCATGTGCCAGGATGTGTACAGCCAGTACATGGAGCTCACGAACATGGAAGATACAGCCATTAACCTGAATGATTTCCAGATCACCCACTATGGCTGGTGGGATGCGATTCCTGCCGGGACTACCAATCCCGCCAACAGAATCAAGCAAAACCTTCCTTTTAAAAATTACTATGTAGGGGCGGATTCCATGCTCGGACCAAAGGAATCCATCGTTATTGCAGTAAAATCTGAAAGAATCTGGGAAGAAACCGGATTTACGACTGACCGGGATCCTGTTGTGGATATTGCTGACCTGCTGGTTTATGTACCTGATCACGGACTGGCCGTGGATGTTAAGGACAGTGTTACCCATGCATGGGTCTTCCGTGGTGGACTTGGTGATGAAGCTACTTATCTGTTTTATTTCCTTCCCAATGGAGATTCCATCCCTGTGGATGCCATTAATAATAATATAGATCCGGCTACCAATAAGATTATCCGGCAGGTACAATCCTCTATTGCCGGTGTAGACCGTGCCAACCGTCACCATGCCATGGTCCGCAAGGCCAATATCACCAGCGGTAACCTGAACTGGGACCTGGCCCGGGGTACAGACCTCACCGACTCAGAATGGCTGCCCATTCCATACGATTCATACAATGCCAACTGGAACCCTTCCCTTTTTACCACTGTTGGGACCCATGGGGATAACAGCATTGATTTCGACAGTGAAACACTGGCCATCGACCATGATAATAAAACCATTACGGTTCCATGGGGATACCGCAGGGCCACATTCAACACCGGCGGTTCACAGAGCTATGGTATTGCTGCTGAGATAGATTTCGGTCAGGGCATGTCCTACTGGTACCATGAGCATGCCGACTCTTCTTCTTCTGCATGCCAGGATGGTGACCTGCTGGAGGTATATGCCTGCGGCAATGACCTGGAAAAGGCGGTTTATTCCATTGTTGCTGCACCTGCTGCTGATAATAATGCCCTGGTCCTCCCGAAAAGAACCTTCGATGATGAGACCAACATGGCCTGGGCCTGGGGAGGAGCTGGTGATGTGCCCGCAACCCTTGCAGAACCTTATACCGTTACTGAAGGTATGCCTGGTATGGATACCATCAGCGGGATTGTATTCGCTGAACGAACCGATACCCTGATGACATACATTGAAATCGCGCCTGAGGCAACGTCTTCTTTTGTATTTGTGGATGGAGAAGACCGTGTTGACCTTAAGGAGGGTGATATTCTAAGGATCACCGCCAAGGATGGTAGCACCAAGGACTACTACCTGGCACTTGAGGAGCTGGAAAAGAGTGAGAATGCCAACCTGGCATCCATCACCTGGCCGGAGCTTCCCTACGAAATGGATGGATGGAACGGGGATACAATTCCCGGATTCGCTCCCGGTGTGGTCCAGTATAATTTTACCGTGCCTTACGGGATCAATAACATCCCTGCTTTGGCCGTTACTGCCGAAGACATGAATGCCTTAGTAAAGGTGGAACGGGCTACTGATATTGGCGGAAGCTTTGAGGACAGGACCACCACCATTACCGTGACTTCACAGGACAGCTCTGTGGTGAAGGTATACGCTGTGATCTTTGAGGCTGAAAAGCTGGAGGATGATCTTCAACCCTTCAAGGCCGAACCCATCATCTCTGAATTTGTACTTCCCTGGACCCGGACCTTCTATGTGGAGATAGCCAATGTGGGGAACCAGGATATTGACCTGAGCGAGTATGTCTTTATAAATTCTTTCAGCGATAATCCTGCTAACGCTATTTCGGAACAAGCAGATCCGCTGGACAGTGCAGTATCCTATACCAGGCGCTATGCCAAGTATATCCCGGGATATAAGTACGGTTCCTACGACGAGTGGAAGGAGACTCCTGGTGCAGTGAAGCTTGACCCGGACATGGATCCCATCCTGAAAGCGGGTGAGTGTTTTGTAATGGGTGGTATGAAGAAGGAATTCCTGGACGAAAATAATGGTGCCTATACCGATCCTTCCAAATATGATATTCATTGGAGTGAAGATCCCTATGCAAACATTCACGGGGATATGCTTCCTACTCCGGCATGGGCCATGGAAGCTTTCCCGAGAGCTGCTGCCTGGGCAGGCGCAAGCATGTATATTTTTAAGATCAACCCGGACTCTGCTGCTGCGATCTATGACGGATCAAAGGGCATTAGCGATCCCGGCGATTTTATACTGGTTGACCGACTGGGTGGAGAGGCAGGTACAGCATGGAATGTTGCTGGGAATGCTTTCAATAATGGTCAGGGCATCTGGAGAAAACCGCATGCTTATCTGCCTTATACTGATCCTAAGGGCGGCTTTGGTACCAATGCTGATGACAGTGACTGGATATGGGATAAGTGGCAAAACAGACTTCCCGGTGCAGGTAACATGGAGAAGATAGGGGATATGCAGCGTGACCTGAAAAACTATACCCACGATGCGATAACCTTTTACATGTCTTTCGTGAACTCCACGGCATATATTGTGGATGCAGGATACGAAGGAAACCTGGAGATTACGGGTGTGCTTCCCAATACCAATGTGACTAGCCTGGAAAGCAACATCATTAAGATGGATGACGGACAGGTATTGAAGGTCCTGAGTTCTGCCACCGCTGGAGATACGCTTGCAGCAGCTGATATGGTTACCCAGGGTGATACCCTGCTGGTGATCTCTGCCAATGGCGAGAATAAAACCAAATACTATATGAATGTGGGTGCACTGGACAGTGATGCTGTTCTTGTTGCCAAGGATGGTTCAGGTTATGTGGTTGACATAAACGGCGAAACGGCTTCCATTACAGGGGTTGCTTTTGAATCAAGCCTGGACGAGATACTTTCCAAGCTGGAGAAGCCCGCTCTGGCCCTTCTGAATGTGGTGGATGCTGAGAATAACCTGGTTCCCCTTAAGGTCTTGAACCTGAGTGATAGTACTTATAAGGAAACCTTATTCACAGGCGGCGTTTTCCTGGAGGTGGTAGCCCAGGATAAGAGCAAGATTACCTACGAGCTGATAGCGAATGTGGCTTCCAGCGATGCTTGGCTCTCTTCGAACAGCTACACTGTCAACCAGCTTAACAAGGGAATCTATGATGTGCCCGAGGGAGTTTCCGTGGAGATCTTCATGAGCAATATCTTTGCTGCCGGAGGTGCTACACTGGAGCTCTTGGATAAGGCTGAATTCAGCAGGGATTCCGGTTATATCGCACTGGATGATATTATCCGTGTAACATCGGAGGATGGTTCAAGCGTAGTGGATTACACCCTGAGGTTAATTGGATATGAAGAAAGTTCTTTAGCTTATGTGACATCGGAGATCTATACTGTTGATGCCGATGCCAAGAGTATTGGCGACATACCAAAGGATACTGATGTGGACGCTTTCCTTGGAAATGTGGTGCCTGCGCTAGGAGCCCATATGGTTCTTAAGGATGCCGCCGGGGCTGATAAAGTATCAGGAATGATCCTTACAGGAGATGTTCTGAGTGTAAGCTCAGAGGATGGATCAAATTCGGTAGACTATACAACAGATGTACTTGTTTCCACTGAACTCAATGTTTTTGAAGGTGTGAATGTATATCCTAATCCGGTTAGTGATGTCCTGAATATCACCGGACTGAAACAGCAAACCAGGGTTGAGCTGATCAGTCTTGCCGGACAGGTTCTCAGAAGCGATCTGACTTCAGATAATGCTTATGTATTGGACATGAGCAGTCAGAGAGCCGGGTACTATATTCTGAGAATCTCAGACAGCGATCAGAATACCAGGGTATTCAACATTGTCTGTACCAAACAATAATAAGTAGTAGTAGTTAGTAGTAGTTAGTTTTTCTCATCAACCGGGACAACATAATCTGTCCCGGTTGATTTTTCAAATCTTCGATTCAAGGGAACTGTAATGAAAATGTTTTCATTGTATATCACGGTTATGTTCATGCTGATTCTTGCAAGTTCGTGCAAGATCCGCACTGAAATTGATAGCAAGGAGGATTTGAGCAGGGGGGACTATTGTGTTGCATGCTATTACCAGCCATTTTATCATCAGGATCCCAGGGCAGTAAGAGAGTATGGAATGGGGTGGACTGGATGGGAAGTGCTTGAAAATTACAGGTCTCAGTCTGAAGGAAATCTTCAGCCCGGGATTCCCATGTGGGATTACACCGATGACTCCAATCCCAGGGATATGGAACTTAAGATCGATGCGGCAGCTGATCATGGCGTGGATGTATTTATTTTTGACTGGTACTATAACAATGACGGGCCCTTCTTACAGGGGGCTATTGAGCAGGGTTATTTCCCTGCAAGAAATAATGACAGGATGAAATTTGCGCTGGTTTGGATGAATCAGGACCTGATGGATCTGTCGGGCGCAGATAAAGATCAAATGTTGCACGGTGAAGGACAGGATGTGTTTTTTCAAAGCCTCATAAGCTCACAGACCTGGGATGAAATGACAGATTATATTGTAAACAGGTATTTTAAACATTCTTCCTACTGGAGCTTAAATGAGGCTCCATACTTTTCTATATTTGACCTCTCCAATTTCCTGGAAAGTTTTGGCAGTATCGATAAGGCCAAAGGCGCAATAGAGATTCTCAGAAATAAAGCAAAGAAAGCCGGTTTTAAGGATGTGCAGCTGAATCTGGTGCAAAGAGGGAGCTGTGTCCTGCCCTCCGGCAAGAGAGTTGAAGAGAGAAAATGGATGAAACTCATTGCGGAAATGGGATTTACATCGACAAGCACTTTTTCGTGGACTGAGATTGAAGAAGGGGATAAACAAATATTATCCTATGATGAATTAAAAGAAGCCTATTTTACTTATGTAGAAGAAACAGTTGATGGCAAGTCTCTTCCCTATTTTCCCAGCATGACCATGGGATGGAATTCTTTCCGGGGGAGAGGGCAGGCCAGTGACAATACTCCGGAAAAATTTAGAGTTGCTCTTAATGAAATGAAACTCTTGCTTGATAAGCATCCATCATGTAACAATACACTGATTATCAATTCATGGAACGATTGGATTAAGGGTTGCTACCTTGAGCCGGATACAACGAATGGAATGGCCTACCTGGAGGCCCTGAGAATGGTTTTTAAAAATGATCAGCTTGGACAATATACAACAGAAACTAAATAGTAGCTTGTGAAACTTACCATTAATAATAGAATAAGCCGGTTCCTTTTCCTGATTCTGTTTTCAGGAATTATGATCCTCTCTTGTGATGATCTCACAGATCATGAGAAGTTTACCAAGCCTGAATGGCTGGCTGGGAAGCTATATACACAGATCAGTTCCTTTGAAGACCTGTCTGTTTTTACTTCCATGCTTCAAAACACAGGCTATGATACTGTGCTGGACCTTACAGGTAGTTTTGCGGTTTTTGCTCCTACCGACGAGGCATTCCAGCAATGGTTCAATGAACATCCGGAACTTGCCGGGGATATTTCAAATCTGCCTGTTGATCAACAAAAGTCTATGGTCCAGTATCACATCCTTCAAAACCGCTGGAGTAAAAAACAGATGCAGTCACTAGATATTTATGGCTGGATTGACAGGGATGATCCCGGTAACGATAAACCCAGGGCCTATAAACGACAAAGTATATACCAGCAGCCCGACAGGAAATACTGGATAAGAAGAGATGATGAAGCGGAGTATATTGTTGATTCCCTCGAATCCAGCGAGTATAAGATGGCCTATTCAAGTTCTCGGAAATATCTTCCGCTTTTTTATGATGAATACTTTGACATTCATAATCTTAACGGCGAGGACTATGAGTTTTATTATGACCGTTCCTATGAGCCTGGCAATGTGTATATCGCTAATGCCAGGACGCTTAATGATGAGATCCCTGCCGAAAACGGATTTATCTACAAGATTGACCAGGTGATCCGATTACCATTTAATGCAGAAGAATTGTTATCCAGGGAAAACGGGGGGAGGACCACATCTGCTTTCCTGGAAATGATATATGAGTTTCCTGAGTTTTCAGTAAACGACGAAGCCACATTCCAGCAAAGTGAAGCCAGGGAAGGAGGCGAATTTGATACACTGTACAACCTGGATTACCCGAGATTGAGTTTTAATATCCAGGAAGAGCTTACTGGTCCGACCACAAGTAGCTCACGCTATACACTGCGTTACCAGAATGGGATTACTGTCCCGTCCGATGAAGCATTCCAGGACTTTATATATTCCGTACTCACTGTAAATAGCGGGTATCCACACTATCCCGATTTTGAAAGTGTGCCCGTAAATGTCCGGAGCCTGATCCTGGATGCGCATATGAGTGATGAAGCCATATACAGATCAGATTTGACCAAAGGATTCACGAATCATGCGGGGGACAAGGTATATATTGATGAAGGCAATATTGCTTTTAAGTATTATGGCAGTAATGCGACATTTATGGTCCTGGATGAAGCCATCAGCCCGAGGGCTCTGACCAGTGTTGCCGGTCCCATATACCTTCGGCCCGGATTCTCAATATTGATGTATGCCCTGGAATCTTCCAATACCCTGTCTGCCCTGAAGAAAGCCAATGCAGATTATGTCGTGTTTGCTCCCCCGGATATCAGCCTCCTGGCCGATTCTTCCCTCCTTTTGAACTGGATCAATAAGCAAGAGAACAAGTACTACTTCAAGGCGCTGGATAGAGGCTCGGATTTCATGGAAAGGGTGGACAATTATACGCTGAAAAAAAGGATTCTGAACCAGGTAGCCATCAGCAGGCCCACCGGAGCTGCCCGGAAGGAATTTATAGAGAACCTGGCGGGCAATTTTATTGTGTTTGACAATGTAAATAACACTGCAAGCGGTGGATTGGGAAACACTTTCGGATACCGTGGAGATTCTGCGGTCCATTCTGAACCTTTGAGGCTGGAAGAAGAAACCGACAACGGGATCACCTACCAGTTCGACAGCTGGTTCAGGACGCCTACCACGGATATGTACACAAGGTTGTCGGCATTCCCTGTATTTATGGATTTACTGCTCAAGGCGAAGCTTGCAAGTGATGTATACTATGATCTGCCCTTTCTGGTTGATGGTGCCCATTATACTGTCTTTGTACCCAGTGAAGAGGCCCTGCTGAATTCAGGTGCCGATGAACTATCCATTTCAGACCTTCAGCAATTCCTGAAATATCATTTTGTCCGGGGAGAGCGAATGTGGACAGACGGATCAAACCCGTCAGGCAGGTATGAAACCCTCAGAATTGATGAAAGTTCAAGCCCATCCAAGATTCTGTATTCGAGTCTGAACATTGAGACAGGATATGACTACATCAACATATTAAGAGCTGATAACAGCCTTTATTGTAACATTCCCGAAGATGAAGAAAGAACCAATTATATGGCTGCTTCCTGTATAGTTGAAAAAGACCCAGGACCACATGATTATATTATCACCGGTGTCATTCATGAGATTGACAGCGTGTTAACGAAAGACCAGTTAGCCAGATGAAACGAAATTTAAGATTATATAGCCTCTTCCTCCTGTTATTGCAATTTATGTTTGCCGGCCTGTTTGCACAATCCGGGTCTGTGATCAGGGGGACCATCTCCGACAGTGAAACCGGAGAAAGGATTATCGGAGCTACAATCACTGAATATGATAAGGACAGCAGGATCATTGGTGGATCAATATCTGATGTCAATGGAAATTTTGTACTCAATGTGAAGAATCCGGATGGGATTTTTAAAGTCAACTACATCGGATATAAGGCATACGAATTCACGGTGGCCGGAAGGACCTCCATCGAGATCAAACTGGAATCAGAAACAATCCAGATGGAGGAGGTGGTTATAACCGCTGTTTCAGGGCAGGATGCGTTAACCGGGGTTGCAGAGAGGGATATCACGGGTTCGAGGGTGAAGATCGATATGATGCAGTCAAAACATATGGGCATAGCATCGGCCGACCAGGCCATGCAGGGCCAGATGTCAGGTGTGGATATTATGGCTGTATCTGGCAATCCGGGAAGTGGCTCGCAGATAGTGATCAGGGGGCTTTCATCTCTCGGTGGAGCAAGGCCGCTGATCGTTGTGGATAATATACACCAGGATGTCCGTATTGATCAAAGCTTTGATTTTGCTTCGGCCGACCAGGAGGATATCGGGGACCTGGTCAATATCTCACCCATGGATATCAAATCCATCGAAGTGTTAAAAGATGCATCCAGTACCGCTGTATGGGGCTCCAAAGGAGCAAATGGTGTGTTACTGATTGAGACACAAAGGGGGCGTGTTGGGAAAACTGTTTTTGAGTACCAGGGAAAATATACCATAAATCAGCAGCCGCCGTCTATCCCCATGTTAAATGGGAACGAATACATCATGTTGCAGCTGGAGCAATTGCACAACCAGAATGGTGTATTTGAATTACCACAGGAAATCGCCTATGATATCAACTATGAGGATTTCTATAATTATTCAGCAAATACAGATTGGCTCGATGCCATTACCAGGTATGGATTCATAAATGACCAGTATTTCAAACTATCGGGTGGTGGCGAAAAAACCAGGTATTTTGCTTCCGTTAATTATCATAATAATACCGGGACCACCATAAATACCAGCCTGAAAAGGATATCGACCCGGATTAACCTGGATTATAACGTGTCGTCAAAAATTCGCTTCGAGGTGAATTTTAATTATACCAACAGTAATAAGGAGGATAATTATTATGACGAACGAGATTTCGGCAAGAATAGAAGAATAAGGCAGATGGCATATATCAAGGCTCCGAATATGAGTATTATGGAGTATGATGAGACCGGTCAGCCTACCGGTGAGTACTTCACCCCGATCCAGAGTTACCAGGGAGATGGAATCAGGTATTATAACCCGGTAGCCGTTGGCAATCTTAGCATGAATGACAAAGAAGAAAACAGTGTGAATAGCAGTTTTGTTCTGAATTATAACATGTCTACCTGGCTTCGGTTCATACAGACTATTTCATTCCAGTACCTGGGGTCCAAAACAAAGCAATTTCTTCCCATCGATGCCATCGGGGCTGACTGGCTCAATGAGATCAATAACAAATCTATTGAGGTCAACGGAGGCAATAACAAAATCATGTCAAGGTCTCAACTCCTCTTCCGGCCCAGATTCAAGAACAGGAATCATTTCATGAATGCGATCGCCATGATGGAAATTGAGAACGGATTCTCCGAGGGCATGTGGGAAGTAAGCGGAAATGGCCCCAGTGTTGAAATACTGGAGTCAGCAGCAGGTTCACAGCTTGTTTCCATTGGATCATCTAACTCGGAGCAACGAGGTATGGGCTTCCTGATGAGCTTTAATTATAAATACAAAGACCGGTATATCCTGGCTTTAAACGGAAGGATCGACGGAAGTTCAAAATTTGGTACCGACCAGCGATGGGGACTCTTCCCCAGCCTATCCGCGGGTTGGAGATTTTCGGGAGAGGAGTGGTTTTCGGACCTGGCCTGGTTCAGCAATGGTAAACTTCGTGCTGCTTATGGACAAACCGGTGCGCAACCGAAAAATGCTTATGACAGGCATGCCATTTTTAATACGGCCAATCCTAACCAGTACATGGAATACCCTATTATTGTGCCGCACCAGATCCAGCTGGATAGGCTGATGTGGGAATCGGTAAGTTCATGGAACCTTGGACTGGACCTGGGGTTCTTGAAGGACCGGTTTACCCTGACGGGTGAGATCTATAATAAGAAGACTGAGAATATACTGTGGAAAGACTACAAGATCCCAAGTACTTCGGGATTTCCACAATTGAAATGGTTTAACGGGGGCAGCCTCAGGAACCAGGGCTGGGAGCTATTTGTAAGCGGGGCAGCAATCCGCAAAGAGAACATGGGTCTGAATTTTAATTTCAATATTTCGCAGAACGTTAACTCATTCATCGAATTCCCTGAAAGCTTTAATAATGAAGTGGACATCAGTATCGGGACCGGGAAGTATCCCCGAAAAGCCAAT
Organism: Bacteroidota bacterium; assembly: GCA_024244665.1. The sequence goes on from JAAEOI010000446.1 coordinate 38,563, forward strand.
ATTGGTCAGCCGGTGGGATCATTTTATGGTTTCAAATACCTGGGGGTCTGGCCCTCGGATGAAGACGTGCAGGTAGTAGATGCTATGGGAATACCGCTTCTTGATGTTTATGGGAACCCCCTTCCTTTCAGTTATATGGGAAGCTATGAATTCCAGGGTGGGGATGCCAAATATGAGGATGTGAACCACGATGGTTTGATTGACCTGAGGGATGTTCAGTACCTGGGGGATTCGAATCCCAACTTTATGGGTGGATTTGGAGGGTCTTTCAGGTGGCGGCAGTTTTTCGTCTCCGCCCAGTTTCATTTCAGAATGGGGTACCAGATTGTTAATATGGTTGCATTGCAGACAGAAGGCATGCGTGACAAGAATAACCAGAGCAAGGCCGTCCGCTACCGCTGGAGCTACCAGGGGCAGGATGATCCGGGGATGCTGCCAAGGGCCTATATGTACCACCCGGCCAACAACCTGGGATCGGACAGGTACGTGGAGGATGGTGATTTTCTGCGCCTGAATAATATTAGTATCCAGTATTCACTTCGAAAAGAGTTATGTAGGCGTATCGGTGTCAAGGGCATTGATATTGGACTTACCATGAGGAAGCTGCTTACCATAACGAATTATTCGGGGCAGGATCCGGAAGTTCCACAGACGGGAAATGATCCCTTCTGGTTCGGGATGGATCAGGCACGGACACCCCCACCAAAGGCTTATACACTGAGTTTATCACTGGCTTTTTAAATCTGAAAACGAGGCAAAAAATGAAAAGGATAATTATACTGGTTCTGGTTCTTCTGCCGCTAAATGGCTGTAGCGACTGGCTGGAACTGATCCCGCCTGACGGTCTGGTCAGGAATGAATACTGGAAATCCAAGGAGGATCTCCAGGCAACCCTTATGGGGGCATACCAGCGCTTTGCAAGGCTTGACGAGGTATTGTTCTACATGGGAGAAGTACGGGGCGATATGCTCATTCAGGATGTGAATACTCCGGGTTATATCAGGAACATCATGAATGGCAATATTTATCCTGATAACAACTTAAGTAACTGGAAGGAGTTCTATACGATCATTAATTACTGCAATTCGGTGATTAAATATGCACCCTTGATCCGAGATATTGATCCCACGCTGAGCGAATACCAGATGAAAGGATATGAGTCGGAAGCCATTTTCCTTCGCAGCCTGGCTTATTTCTATCTGGTACGGACCTACAGGAATGTGCCTATGGTACTGGAACCTTCCGAATCGGATGCTGTTGATTTTTATCCCTTTGCAGAGGAAGAAGAAGTGATTCTCGCTACCCTGAAGTCCAATTTGCAGGATGCTAAATTATTTGCTTCAGCCACATACGGATCCCATGAGACTGATCTGGGCCGGGCCACAAAAGGTGCAATCACTGCTCTTCTCGCTGATATTTGCCTGTGGCGTTTTGAATATGAGGAGTGTATTGCTTATGTGGAGGAAATCGAGGAAATGGATTACCTGGTAATGCCCCCCTCATTGTGGTTCGAATTGTTTTACCCCGGAAATTCTCTGGAAAGTATTTTTGAATTTCAGTTTAACGGTTCACTGGATCAGGCTAATTCGCTTTACGATCAGACCTACTATTTCAGGAGTTTCCTCATAAGCGAAAAAGCGCTTGAACTTCTTGATCCGGAAGAAACCAGTTCCTCAGAATTTATTCGCGGACCGGGAACCCTTGAGCCGGATAAGAGGAAGATATGGAAGTATTGCGGATCAGCGCCCGATGGAAAATCTCTCAGGCCCAACTCGGAAAGAGACGATTGCAACTGGATCGTGTACCGTATGTCTGATGTCCTGCTTATGAAGGCTGAAGCTCTTTCCCAGCTGGGCAGGTATGACGAAGCACTGGAAATTGTAAATAGCCTTAGGGCTAAGAGACAGGCCTTACCTGTGACTGCCAGTTATACTGCTGAGAATTTTGAAGACCTGATACTTGGAGAAAGGGCGCTTGAACTGGCCTACGAGGGTAAAAGGTGGTTTGACCTGCTGCGAATGGGGCGAAGGAATGATTATGGCAGAAAGGATAAACTTATAGAGATCATGATAGAAAATGTTCCTTCTACCCAGAAGCTGATGCTTGCTTCAAAACTTGCCAATCCCTGGGGATGGTACCTGCCTGTTTATGAAAATGAACTCGAATTGAACAAAAACCTGGAACAAAATCCATATTATGCAGATTACAGCTCAGACGATTAAATTCATTTCAATCGGACTTGTTTTCCTGTCCCTTGCTTCCTGTTTTTCAGAGATGGCTGATACAGGATTTATCGACGAGGAAGAATATTCCATTTCTGAATTCCTGGATCAGAACCAGGATCAATTTTCCAGGTTCAGGGAACTGCTTATTGTCACCCAGAAGCACAGCACGCTGAATGCATATAATCCCTGGGGTGATGGTTTTACGCTCTTCCTCCCTGAGGACGGGGCTTTTGACCATTTTATTTCCACAAGTGCAAAATACCATTCCTTTGAACAGATCCTTGAGGATCCGTCATTTTGCAACAGCCTGGTAATGTATCACCTGGTAAATAAGTCCATTGGAACAGTGGAATTCCCTTTTGGTGCCTTGCCCGATTCAACGGCGTCGGGTGATTACATTACGATAACTCCGGAGATCAGGGCGGATACATCCATTTACAAAGTGAACAGCACTGCCACAGTTATCATCCCTGATATTGAGGTGAACAACGGGATGATCCATGGCATAGACAAAGTTCTGGACCCCATTGTGTACAGCAGTTATGACTGGTTGGTTGAGAACCCGGATTATTCCATCATTTCTGCTCTTTTTGAGATCACGAAGCTGAAAGATACAATGGGCATTTATGTCACTCTACCGGATGGCGTGCAGCAGAAGAATGAATATACTGTTCTTGCTGAACCTGATTCCGTATACCGGCGAAGTGGTATCTCGGATGTCGGTGATCTCATTGAAAGGTATGGTACACCGGGCATGGAACGAGATGATGAAAATAGCGGGCTGTACCAGTTTGCTGCTTACCATATACTTGAGGGACAGTATTTCCTGGATGCATTCCAGGGTTCAAGCAACTACAATACGTATACTACTGCGCCGGTGAACATCAACGGAGGTTTTTATATCAGGATCAATACCGGGGTAGATATATTTGGTATAGAGGTTTCAGGTGAGGATACCAGCTACATTAACTATATAGAACCGTTCTATAACCGGAGTAACATAAATACAAAGAATGGAGCCATACACTTCATCAATGAGGTGATGGAGTACTATACCCCGGACCTTACACAACGAACTTTCCAGTTCTATGAGGATCCGCTTATCGATGAATATTCCCGAACGCCGGGAACTCATGAGTTTGAGGATCCTGAGGCATTCTCAAAACTTCACTGGGAAGATGCGGATCAGATAGAATATTTTGTATCCTCCAGCTCAGACATGCTGGCATGGGGCAGAGGATTATACAAGGATTTTGTACGGATTGAAGGTGAGTTCACCATCGAGTATACCCTGCCCAAGGTACTTCAGGGTGTATACCTGCTCAATATTCGAGCAGACGCTAATGATGAGCGCAATGCCACCGTTGAGATCTATATGGATGGCAAAAAAGTGGGTAGCAATTTTGACCTGAGCAAGGGAGGAACCGCTGCAAGTCCATTTAAGGTTATTGAAGCCGGGACAATTGAGTTTTCAGGCTATAATACCCATACGGTCACCATTAAATCACTTGTCCCGGGAATATTTATATGGGATGCTGTTATACTAAAATTACCATAGGATTAATAAGATATGATAAAAATCAGAGCTGCAATATACATTTTGCTTTTCCTGGCCATTTGCGGACAGGGATGCAAAGACAGTTGGGATGACCACTATCTTCCTGACGAAGCACAGGTGGACAGGCCGATATGGGAAGTCATACAGGAAGAGCCTCGTTTTTCAGTTTTTGTGGAGGAGATTATAAACCAGTCGCTCGACACAATATTCAGCAATGAGATTAGCCATACCCTCTTCATTCCTGGAAACGAAACACTGCAGCAGGCCCTCGACACCAGTTCAAATCCGAGTGAATTACTTCTTTATCATATCTCTCCAACCCTTTTTATGAGCCGGAGTGTCGATCATCCCCGCAGGCTTCAAACCCTTCTTGGCAAGTTTGTCCTGATTTCCCCTGGTGGGGACGGGATGTATTTTGACAACACTGTAATTAGCAGGGTCGGGCCTCTTTGTATGGACGGGAAATATTATGAGATTGAATCGCCGGTCACTCCCCGTCCCAATCTGTATGAATTCACTGCCCGACACAGTCCCTACCTGAGAGAATATATTGATTCCCAGGACAGCGTATACCTTGATCTTGAATTCAGTATTCCAATCGGGTTTGATGAGCTGGGCAATACTGTATATGATTCGGTTTTCGGAGTGGCGAATCTTTTTGAACTGAAATATTTTCCGATTACGGAAGAGTTCAGGGACGAGAATGCAACTTTTGTATTATTTACCCAGGAGCAATATTTGTCGGCTCTTGAACAGGTAGCGTCCGACCTCCAGTATCCTGGTGAAGCAGGTGATGCTTTGCCTAAGCAATGGCAATCGGATGTTCTGATGCCGCAATTGCTGACCAATGCCATGTTTGAAGGGATGCTGGCATATGTGGAATTCATGCAGGGTGAGATGGAAAGTATTACCGGCGATACGGTCATCGTTGATTATCAGAATATCAATCCGGACTCAAAGTACCTCTGCAGTAACGGTCTGGCCTATACCTACAGTGATTTCAGGATTCCGGACTCATTGTACATGGGTGCAATAAAAATTGAAGGAGAGGACCTGCTGGATACTCTGGGGATGAAAAAATGGACCTGGAAAGATGATGTTGTGGCCTCCGGGCTGGTGGCAGAACCAAAGGAATATGAATCTTCAATCGCCTCTGACGGAGCAATGCTTGCAGTAGAGCTTCCCATGGCGTATGAGGGTGAATACAGCATGGAGTTTACCATATACAATGTTTTGCCCCTGCGTTATCGCCTTGAATGGAGTTCAGGTTACAGGCCCTCAGGCTTATTTGCCGTATATGTGAACGATGAGAAGATCGGAGAATTTGATTCATTCAAATTCAAAAAGAGCATACTGAGTGTGACCGGCGAATTATTCAGGCCCAAGGATAATTTTAACCGAAAGGACTTCTGGGTGGAGAATATTACGGAATACGGTGATGTTCGTGTGCGCTTTGAATACCTGGGGCCGGGTGAAGCTTCAAATCCCCACGGATTAACCATCGACTATATTAAACTTATACCTGAAATACAGGGTGCAGAATGAATCAGATTAGAACATTATTTTGGATAGTTACCCTTGCTTTGGCAGTGAATTGTCCGGGCCAATCAGTGAGCAGGGATGGACAGGATACAACACGAAGGCTTTCTGGCCTGGTGCTGAATGGCAAGGGAAATCCCGTAAATGGGGCCTCAGTAAGTATTGAAGGAGCGCTCAGCAGCCCGGAGATAACTGACAGTACGGGTACTTTCACTTTAAGCCTGGGGACTGCACCAGCCTGGATACTTGTCTCTCCTCTTGATCAGTACAAATCCCAAAGGATCTTTGTGGACAGAAGGGATAGCATAAGGGTATATCTTTCAGATTCTGACAGGCCATCCGTTCATGACCCCATCATGGAGCCCACCGGATTCAGCCTGGAAAGAGATTACAGCTCATCATTGGAGAGGCTTCCTGTGCAGGAAATAAGTACCACTGCCTCCCAGACCCTCGACCAGGTATTTAGTGGACGTGTTTCGGGAATGAATTCTGTCGGGCGCTCGGGAATGCCCGGAAGTGGTGTTTCCATGTGGCTTCGTGGTGTTCATTCCATGAATGCTGGCGGGCAGCCCCTTATCGTTATTGATGGTGTGCCACTGGAAAACTGTGGTTTGATTGGTTCGAACCTGGATGGCTATGCCTACAGCCCTTTATCGTCTGTTGATCCCAATGATATCACCAGCGGATCCCTTCATAAGGATTATTCAATTGGCTCCATTATGGGCATGAGGGGCACCAATGGAGTGATCCTTATTGAAACCCTGACACCTTCTGAAATACAGACAAATATTGATTTCGGCTTCCGAACAGGCTTTTCTTCCGCTCCCCGGCAAATCCCCCAGCTGAATTCCGGCCAGTACAGGGCCTTGGCAAACGAAGTGCTTTTGACTTCAGGACAGTTTGAAGAAGATGTCAGGCTTGAATATCCCGGCCTTTACAGTATAGAACCGAAAGGCGAGTATTACTTATACCAGCACAATACGAACTGGCAGGATGAAATTTTTTCAAACAGCCTGGTAAATGATGTATTCCTGAGGGTAAAAGGAGGGGATCAGATCACACGCTACGGGCTATCTGTGGGCTACCTAAATCATGAAGGGGTTTTAAATAATACGGGGTTTAATCGGTTTAACATCAGGTTTATAAGTACTTTTACGGTATTCAAATGGCTCAGGATGTATGTGAGTTCCAATCTGAATAATTCGACATCAGATCTGAGGGAATCGGCCAGGGCAAATCAGACAAGCCCCATTCTTTCAGCTTTGTCCAAAGCACCCCTTCTGAGCCCCTTTGGCTACGATGCAGGTGGAAATAGGCTGAAGACCCTGGGTGATGTTGAATCACTGGGTATCAGTAATCCTTCTGTCATTATCAATGGGCTTATCGCAGAGCAAAAAACCAACCGCTTCCTGACATCCATCCGGCTGGAAGCTGATCTGAGCGAGCGCCTGAAGGTAAACAGCCTGTTTGGCCTGAATTATATTACCAGTTCAGAAGACAATTTCATTCCAGATCATGGTATGGAGTTGCTGAACAATGGTAAAGTATTTAATATGTCCAGGTCGATGAAGAACATGTTCTTTTCGATCTATAATGATAACTATATAAGCTATGCTGCCCTGCCTTCACCCAGGGATAAAATTAATGTGAAGGCTGGTGTATCCATCAATACCAACAGGCTGGAAGATGACTGGGCTATTGCAAGTAATTCGAACGAGAACGACGAATACCGTTCCCTGCAGAGTGGAACCAGTTACCTTAATGAACTGGGAGGCAGGAATGAGCAATGGAATCGCCTGTCGGTTTATGCACTGGCAAATTATACCCGGTCCGACAAATATATCCTGGGTGCAAGTATAAACAATGCTTTTTCCTCAAGGACAGGCCTGAACCAGGACAAGCACTCCGATGGCCTCTACTATATTGGGAATCTGCCTTTCGGGCTCTTTTATTCCTTTAGCGGGGCATGGAGGGTTTCCGGTGAAACATTCATGGACAGGCTTGCCTGGATTGAGGATATGAAGCTAAGGGTGAGCTGGGGTAGTGCAGGGAATGATGATATCGGGAACTACTCATCACGGCGGTATTATAATCTTTTGCTATTCAGGGAATCAACAGGTGTTGGTCCCGGAAATATAAGCGACGAGACCCTCAGGTTTGAAAACGCTTATCAGTTCAATCCAGGACTCGACCTGGCATTGCTGGGTAACAGGGTGAACCTTAAGCTGGATTACTTCA
>JAAEOI010000447.1 GCA_024244665.1 Bacteroidota bacterium
GACGGTATTGCCGATGTGAACTCTGCCCCTGTCAGCTGGGCGGCCGACTCGAACATCGTGTGGAAAACGGCCATCCACGGCAAGGGGTGGTCCTCGCCCGTGGTTTTGGGCAAGCAGGTTTGGATCAGTACTGCCACGGATGACGGGAAGGAGATGTACGCCCTGTGTCTTGATTATAAGACCGGATCTATCCTGCGTGACATCCTTGTATTTACACCTGATACCATCTACCGGAAACATGCTGTCAATTCTTACGCCACGCCCACACCGGCCATAGAAAAAGGAAAGGTCTACATGCATTACGGGCGCTTTGGAACGGCCTGCATCAATACCGGCGACGGGTCCATCGTGTGGACCCGAACCGACCTGGAATGTCAGCATGTCCAGGGACCGGGCTCCTCTCCGGTCCTGTACAAGGACCTGCTCATCCTCCATATGGAGGGTTCGGATGTGCAATACCTTGTTGCCCTGGATAAAGCCAGTGGAGAGACCGTCTGGAAGGTCAAACGTCCTGCCGAACCCTATGAACCCCTTGCATGGATTGGGAAAAAAGCCTATACCACACCCCTTATCCTGGAGGTTAATGGAAAGGATCAGCTGATCTCCAATGGATCGGCAGTCTGTATCGCCTATGAACCGGAAACAGGAAAAGAGATCTGGCGTGTAGTGGGGGGGGGCAGAATCGACTGTGGCCATGCCTGTCTATGAATCAGGACTTGTTTTCTTTTATACGGGATACGAGGTGGATGAGGTGGGCAAGTTCGCAAATTTGCTGGCTGTCAATCCGGATGGGGCAGGGAACATCACCGAAAGTCATGTGGCCTGGAAGTTGCGCACAAAGCAGCTTCACAATCAGATGCTTACCCCGGTGATCCGCGAGGGATTAATCCATACGGTGAATACCGACGGCCAGCAACAATGCATTGATGCAAAGAGCGGGGAGGTTCTGTGGACACGGAGAGTGAAGGGAAAATATAATGCATCCCCCATTTATGCAGACGGTAAATTGTATTTTTGTTCGACCCGGGGGAAGGTTATGGTATTTAAACACGGACCGGAATATGAACTTATGGCTGAAAATACACTGGAAGGGGAGATCTGGACCACCCCTGCCATTTTGAGGGATCAGATCCTGATCCGGACCAGCAAATATCTTTATCTAATCGGAAATTAGACGAATCAATCATAGAAATGCAAAAGCAACTACAGGCAACACTCCTGCTGCTTATCGTGGCAATCTCGTTTGCGGCGGCTCAGTCCTCCCGGCAAAATCTGATCCAGCTCGAGAATGCCAAACCCGGAACACGTGACTGGTTGCTGACCAGGACCAGGGTCAATCCCGAAAGCTTATGGCGTTGCCGGTGGATAGAGGGCTATTGTTCCCAGATGAGCGTGCAGGCTGGTGAAACGCTCAAAATCATGGTCAGCACGAATCCGGTGTCGGAATTCAGCCTGGAAATTTTCCGCACAGGCTACTACGGTGGTAGGGGTGGACGGCTCATGAAGAGCTATGAATCCTTGCAGGGAAGAATCCAGCCTGAGCCAGCCATTGGTGAGAACCGACTTCGTGAATGTCACTGGGAACCGTCTGTGGAATTGGAGATTCCCGATGATTGGCTGAGTGGTGTTTACCTCGGGAAGCTCACCGAGAAGCAAATGGGCATACAAAGCTATGTCATCTTTGTGGTGCGCGACGACAGGCCCTGTGACCTGCTTTACCAGACCAACGAACTGGCCTGGCATGGCTATAATTCCTGGCCCGATGACCGGTGGTCGGTTTACCACAACGATGAGAATGAATACAACGGGCCTAATGGCAGAAAAAAATGGACCGTCGGTGCCGATGGTGGTTCGGTGAGTTTTGACCGGCCCTATGCCTCCTTTTGCGAACCGCATAATAGCGATAATCCGGCGGCCCAGGGTTCCGGAGAATTTCTGCTCTGGGAATTTCCCCTGTCCTACTGGCTGGAGCAGCATGGTTACGATGTGTCCTATATCGCCAACATTGATACCCACAGGGATGGAAAGGGCTTGTTGCGTACCAAAGGCTTCCTCGCCCAGGGCCACGATACCTATTATAGCCGGGAGATGTACGCCAACCTGATGGCTGCCCGCGACGCTGGCGTAAACATTGCATTTTTAAGTGCAGGTTCAATGACCCACAGGGTGCCGTTGACACCCTCCACCGGGGGACAGCCGCACCGAACCATGCGAAGGGACGGCCATTTTCTTGATCCGGAACTTGCGCAGCGCTATTATGAAACACTCCCACGTGGCTTTAAATCTCCAGCCGGACCGGATGCAAAGCTGCTCATGGGTGGACACATGGCCGGTATCGCCCATGGCGACTGGACCTGCATCAATCCTGATCACTGGCTCTTCGAGGGTACGGGTATGAAGGCCGGAGAAAGTATCGAAGACTTTGTGGGCTGGCACTACAATGGTTATCCTGCCATTGATCTACCTGGTTTCCAGGCCCTGGCCAAAGGGAAGGCCGTCGCGCAAGGTAAGGAGATGGAGATCCCTTATGTCGCTACCATCTACAATGGTCCAAAAGGTAACATCATATTTAATGCGGCTACCGTCTGGTGGAACCAGGGGCTCTCCCTACCACCCGGCCATGTACAGCCCCCGGCCTATGGAAAGGACAGAGCCCCGGATCCGCGTGTCCAGCGCATGACAGAAAACTTATTAAAGCGATTTTTGAAACAGAAATAACACAATTCCGGATGTTCACCAGAATCATCAATAAAATGCTGGGTAGCCTATGGTTCCCCAACTTGTTCAGGATATTGGCCCTGCTTGTTTTCGTTGCACTGATGATAATCGGTTTTTCTTCGCCAACAAAGGATCCTGTTTTTGTCAGTCAGCTTAGCAAAACCAACCTGACAAGCAGCTTCGTGTGGAGATTATGGTGGCCCCTCATTGTTATTATGGCCATTTTTTATGGAAGGATCTGGTGCATGATCTGCCCGGTGGAAATGGTGACCACATTTTTTGCAAGAATCGGCTTAAAGCAAAAAAGGCCCCGGTGGTTGCGTTCAGGTTGGGTGATTACTGTGTTTTATATGCTGGTACTGACCCTTGGGATAAGCATTCTGCAGATAGACCGCAACCCAGCCTACACATCTTACTACCTGATAATCATTATGGGGGTCGCCATCATATCGGGATTGATTTTTGAGAAAAATACATTCTGCCGTTACATGTGCCCCATAGGTTTTTTGCTAAGTATCTTTTCAAGATTGGCCGGATGGGGATGGCGGGTTAAAAGTAGGACCACATGCGATTCCTGTAAGGATAAATCCTGCATAGACAAGAAGTATACCTACCAGCTCAATAATAAAAGTTGCGGAGTTGAGCTCTACCCGCCCCGGATCGAGGACAATAGTGATTGCCTGCTGTGTGGGGGATGCCTGAAGACCTGCAAATCCTACAAATCGGAGAATCACCAGGAGCGCCCGAATCCGGCCTTTGTGAAAACAGGATTTTCGTATGAATCCCTGCTGTCCCGGCCTTTGCGAATGGCAGAATGGGTCTTCCTGTTTTTGCTGACGGGATCCATGTTCTTTGAGCTGAATCATTTCCGGATTATCTCTAATGTGGCCGCTTCTCTATGGCCCGGTGAAACAAGCCTGTCTTCCGGACTGGAGGATGGTTTCCTGAAAGAGCTTGCCGGTCTTGTATATTTGTATCTCCTGCTACCCTCCATCCTGTGGTTTTTACCCTATTTACTGACAAGGATATCTGGCTACCGCCTTGGCTTAAGTACTTATGTGAAGAAGGTCAGCCTTGTTTTCTTGCCTGTCATTGCAGCCTTCTTTGTTGCAGTGGCCTTGATGGAGATTGTTACAAAGTTTCCTTACTACACTTACATTTTGCGCGATATCAGAGGCGTAGAAACCATCAAGGCCATGTTGTTCAGGCAGATTGAAATGCCTGTCATGCCTGCATGGACCGAAAGCGCCTTTTCTATTATCCTGGTTTTTGCACTGGCAATGGGGATGATGATCAGCCTTAGAGTTGCACGTAAACTTTGCTCCAATATTGATATTCGAAGAGGCGCAACGGGAATATTAATATTGCCTGTCGTTTACACTCTTATTCTCGTGGCCGGTGCAGTATTATACGGGATATATTAAGACTGGATTTCATAGGAAGTTCAACTGACCAGCATCGGTATACTTGAACTTTCGAGTCTTTAAATCAATATGCAAGTGGCATTTCAGTATTCGGTGACAGAAGACCAGGTCTACGTAGTAATACTCTCCATCAATGGTCAACTGCTTTTGTCTGGCTTCAAAACAGAATCCTTTGCCAAGCTAGATC
>JAAEOI010000448.1 GCA_024244665.1 Bacteroidota bacterium
CCAAAAACTATCGTAATATTGATTTACCAGACATGTAAATCAATGTAGATCTGAAAAATACAATCGCATATCTCACCATTATTTTGCTGCTCTTTTCCTGTAGCATCCAGAAGAAGGATTCATCTGACGAGATGCCGACTTTGCATCCTGCTCCACTGACGGTTGCTTTAAACACTCAAGGTGGCTACATCATCAACCCTCTTACCGGAGACAGCATTCAACCCATAGTAAATTCATTTGGTGATACCTTAAAGACCGGGGTGCCTGTTCCGGCCAGAGGCAGGGTCATAGATCCCAAAAGTGTAGCTAAACCTAAAGTGATTCCGGCAGGTAATCCTAAAGTAGTTTCCACCAACCTGAACGTACATATTATACCTGAAGCCATTCAGGTTATTCCCGTAAATAAATACACCCTGAAAACTTTTTCTCCCGGAGTAGACACCTCTTCTTTTGTGCTGGTTAACTCCACAGGAGATACGGTAACAACAGGTGTGCCCATACCAGCTGAAGGGAAAGTTATGCCCTGCATTCAACCGCTACCGGTTAAGGCCATACGTCCACGAACGAAAGATAATGCCAGTATTAATTTGAAATACCTGGATGTGGAGCAGGGGATGGCTTCGTCTTATGTATTGTCCAGCCTGGAGGACAGCCATGGAAATCTGTGGTTCGGCACCTGGGGCGGAGGAGTGAGCATGTATAATGGAGAATCTTTTACGAATTATACAGAGAAAGAAGGTTTAAATAATAATTATGTCTGGTCCATCCTGGAGGATAGCCATGGCAATCTCTGGTTCGGCACATATTTGGGAGGGGTGAGCAAGTATGATGGAGAAACCTTCACCCATTACACTGAAAATGTGGGTTTAAGTAATAATGATGTCAGATCCATCCTGGAGGACAGCCA
>JAAEOI010000449.1 GCA_024244665.1 Bacteroidota bacterium
ACATCATCACGGGTTTTTCCAAAAAGCAAAATCTCCACATCTGTTTCCGTTCCATGCTCACCAGCAATCAGCCGGGTGGCCTCCAGGAAATAGTTAAAACCCTTCAGCACATTCTTCATGGTGGCAGCTCCAAAGAGGATATATTTCTTTGAAGAATCAAGTCCCAGGCTGCGGCAGGCCTCATCCCTGTCCACGGGCTTAAAGAGTTCGCTGTTAACAGGATTGTGTATGGTTTCAACCTGCCAGTGATGAAGCAGTGAACTTGAGCGGACACACTCCTCAAGCCAGCTGCTGGGGGTGATAACTGTCACCTGGCTGTCCCTGAAGAGCTTCTCCTTTTTCTTCCAGATGCGATGGGACAAATCTCTCTTTGCCGGCTTTTTCAGGTAAGGACACTCCCCGCACTCCCTGGTGTATTCCCTGCAGTCGAGGGCATAATGACAACCACCCGTAAAGGGCCACATATCATGAAAGGTCCATACAACCGGCTTACCTGAGTTTAGCACCTCGCCAAGCGATTTAAGTGAGAGGAAACCTGCATTGATCCAGTGCATGTGGATCACATCTGCCTCCTGGAAATGGGGATTCCGGATTATGCTTTCACCGGTATTGGCCAGCGAGAAAAGAAAACGGATACTCTTTGTACTCTCCTGCCTCAGGAAAACCAGACGTTCAAGGATAAAGCGGAACAGATTGATCCAACGTTTTACCGGGCCCCTGGTGGTAGACCAGATCCCCTTCTTCTCTTCACCGCCCTCCTGGACCAGCATATTCACATCCACCTGCTTTGACCTCAGTGCCTGCATCAACCTGGAGGAGGCAATTGCGGCTCCGCCGGACCGGGGATGTTTACCAATCAGCAGGATCTTCATATCAATTCGAAAAAAAGTTAATCTGGCACCCCATTCCGGGAAAAAAACGATCCTCCATATGCAGCACCTTCATGATGCAAATAAACTAAATAATATTAACTTGTCAGGCTATGATACAAAGTATTCCAGAGGGGATGGAACCCTTTTTTTCAGGAGAAAAGCTATACGGAGACGACTTCGCACCGGACCAGATTGCCAGGTGGTATGATGAGGAGGCGGAAGGATATGCAGATCTTGGAAACAAGGAGCTTTCCGAGTACAGTTATGATTATCACTCTCTAAACCGGTTTTACGGATTCAGGCACCTCAAAAGAGTGAAACATTTTGATCATGTACTGGGATTTGGCGCTGCATGGGGACATGAATTTGAGCCCATCATTGACAGGATAGGCAGGCTGACCATTACCGATCCTTCCGAGACCCTGAGGAGTTCAAAGATTGGAGATATTACCCCGACCTATGTGAAGCCACGTGTTGACGGGAAACTGGAGTTCCCCGATAACAGCTTTGACCTGGCCACCTGCTTTGGTACCCTTCACCACATACCCAACGTATCATATATACTTTCAGAACTCATCCGGGTACTCAAGTCAGGAGGAGCCCTTCTGCTCAGGGAACCAATCATCTCCATGGGCGACTGGACAAAGCCAAGACCGGGACTCACTACCAATGAGCGGGGCATACCCCTTTCCCATTTCCAGGACTTTTTCCAGGGCCAGGACGTCAAGATTGTAGCCCGTGGGCACTGTTTCACCATGACCTACCAGCTGCAGAAGCTCTTCAGTAAAATCATTAAAAAGCCCCTGCATTCATCCGGATTCTATATCCGAGTGGATTCCCTTTTCTCAAGTCTGCTGAAAGGAAATGTAAGGTACCAGGCAGTGCGGAAGATCCATCGGATCGCCCCCACTAATATTACCTTCCTGGTAAGGAAAAATTAGTACCTGATCGATGATCTGGACCTGCGAGAGTTGTCCCCCAGCTTCACCGAGATGGTGATTTCATGCGAACCGTAGTTGTAGTTCCCAATGTCGGAGAATGTCCAGTCGAATGAGTATCCAAAAAAGATATTGTCGAAACGTACCCCAACCATTGCGATCATACTATTGTTGGTCCTGTAAGATAGTCCGCCCCAGAAATCCGACAGGTAATATAGCCGGAGAGATAAATCTCCCTGGGGATTCCAGTTTTCGGTGGTTTTTAGCAGCATACCCGGCTCCAGTTCAAGATCCCTTGTGATATTGAAGCGGTACCCCCCCATCAGCCAGTAGTGCCTGTAAGTCTTGAAGTCCGGTACCTGATTGGAGCCGATCATAACCGAGGTCTGCAAGAGGTTGCTGATGGAGAAACCCACGAAATAGTCCACCCCGTTGAACAGAACCCCGAAATCGGCATCGGGACTGAATGCCACCTTCACAAAATCGTGGTTCAATACCGGATCACCCTCCTCTCCAAAATCCAGCTTATCACTGTTGATCCTGTATTGAAAGGCCTTGGCAGAAAGTCCGAACGACAACTGCTGATTGTTCAGGATAATGTGATAGGCGTAAGTAAATGCAAAACCTGTCCGCGCCACATTGGCATTTAGATCATTAATGATATATCCGCCCAATCCGACCCGCCCTTTTGTGCTGGGAATCAGCATATTCCCCCTCCTGATAGGATTGCTTACAATTTTGTATGATTTCCTGAACAGGCGTGACTGGAAGGATGCAGAATAAGTCTTCGGGGCATCCCGGAACCCTACCCATTGCTGGCGGTAAGTAGCATTAAAAGAGGTATAGCCATCATAGCCGGCCATGGCCGGATTATTCATGAACCCGTTCATCAGGTATTGCGAATAGAGTGGCAACTGCTGCGCCTTGAGCTCATCTGCCAGCAGGAGTGGAAGGATGATCAGCAGATATTTAAATGCTCTTTTCACTTTTTTCAACTATATCTAATTAGCGTACGATGGTTACATTCCCCGTTCGTGGTTCATTATCTCCATAATTCAGATCCAGAATATAATGGTAGGAATCGATGGGCAGGGTACGTCCATTGAAGGTTCCGTCCCACGGTTCATCGGCAGCATTCCCGGTAATGTATACCATGGAGCCCCAGCGATCGAATACCTTCAGGTCCACCTCCTTATAGAACTCAATGTTCTCAATAATCCACAAATCATTAAATCCGTCACCGTTGGGTGAGAAGGCATTGGGAATCACCAGGCAGGTCTCGTAGGTGTAGTCCACATAAACCGTATCGGAGGTAATACAAAGGTTGGCATCGGAAACGGTCGCGATATATTCACCCCAGCTGACATCGTTGAAATACTGCTCATTATCGGGCAGACCGTTATTCCAGCTCACATGGTAGGGATAGACACCCCCGTCAATCACAAGTCCCAGCTCTCCGTCGGCTTTATCCGGACAGTACGCAGGTTCCACCGGATAGAAGCTCAGCTCAAGGAGTTCATTATCAATCAACACCGTTTCAACGTCGGTATAGCAGTCGTTCAGGTCCTCGATCCTGATGGCATACTGGCCGGCAGGAAGGTTTTCAACAAAAGGACTCCCGGTTACAAGACCATTCAGCCAGACCTCATAATCATCCAGGCTGTATACAGTACCTCCTGTAACCAGCATGTTTATCTGTCCGGTCGAATCCCCAAAACAGAGCGGATCCTCGGGTGTAACATCAATGAGAATGGGGCCGGGCTGGGTAATCACCACTTCTGCACTGTCGATACAGCCATAAACATCATTTACAATTACTTTATAAGTTCCGGCAGGGACATCAACCAGGTGCTGTGTTGTGGCACCATTATTCCAGGCGAATCTATATGGTCCGAGTCCACCAATGGTATCGATATAGAGAGCGGCATCAGAAGAGTCTGCACAAGAGACCGGGGTTCCGTTAAAATCACTTGTCACATACATTGCCACATCAAATTCATCAGCTTCATATACCGTTATGGTGTCCGTTTTCACACATGAATTGGTATCGGTTACAACCACTGTATAGAACCCGGCATAAATACCAGCCAGGTCTTCCGTGTAATAGTTTCCATACTCACTGCTCCACAGGTAAGTATACCCCGGAACACCACCTGAAACATCCAGCAAGATTTCGCCGGTGGGGGTATCAGCACACTTGGCGCTGTCTGGTGAAAACTCATCGAACACAATCGGTTCGGGTTGAGTGAGGGTGAAGGCCCAGGTAGAATCACATCCGTTGATATCGGTTACAACAACTGTATAAATGCCATCGGTCAGACCGGTCTGGAGGCTGTCGCCCGGTACAAGCCCTGAACCATTGGATGTGCTCCAATCATAGGTGTTCCGGGTAGAGTCGGCACCTCCGTTGGGGATTACTGTAATCTGCCCGGTGCTGGAATCGGCGCAGGCGATGGCAAAATCACTGAATTTAGGAATGATGCTGTCAATTTCAACGGGATTGGGTTCTGTCAGGGTAAAGAAGGTATCCAGTGTACACCCAATGCTATCAGTAATATGCACCTCATACCTGCCGACCACCAGTCCGGACTGGTCCTGAAGGGTGGTATCCGAAAGTGGCATAGCATCAGAATACCAATCATATTCATGGCCCATGATCCCACCCTGGGAACTGATGTCAATAAATCCATCATTCCTGCCGAAACAGGAGATGTTCCAGGAGTTATAATCATAGATAGTATCTGCCTTCAAGGTGATTGGGGAGGGTTCAATCAGGGTAAAGGAGGAGTCTCCTTCACAACCCTGGATATCGGTTACGGTTACCGTATAGAGACCCGGCTCAAGACCGGACTGTATGCTGTCTCCCTGAATAATTCCTGCACCCGGAGGACCTGTCCACACAAAAGTATTTGGATACATGTGGGTACGTCCGCCCGTCATATCAGGATGGATCTCTCCATCATCCTCCCCATAACAGCTTATATCAACGGTGTCGGAGTACCTCTGATTATCCTTCCAGACTTCAAGTGGATCGGGTTCTGTAATTATAATCTCCGGCTGCCTCAGGTTATAACAATTTTGGGCATCAATGGCGAACAGGGTATAGGTTCCTGCATCCAGGTTACCCAATGTCAAATCACCACCTTCAAGAGGAATCGTTCCGGCATCAATGGTATCATTCGCATCATGATCATAAACCAAAATGGAGTATCCCGGGAATCCTCCTGCAACAGAGAGGTCGATGAAACCATTGCTGTCGCCGCTACACATCACTCCATATCCATAATATTCGTGGAGATCCGGAGTGATGATGATTTCCCTTGCAGATCCAATTTCATAGTCCGCATCATACTGACACAAGTTGGCATCACGAATACGAACATGATAATTACCTGCAATATTGTCAACAATATCCTCATCAGTACTGGTGAAACTAAATGGCCCGTTCCAGAAATATGAATACACAGTTGTACCCCCGGTAACTTCAATATCAATGGCTCCGTCCAGCTTGTCGGGGCTTGCACAGGCTGCATCCGTTATGGTTGTATCAACCTCTATAGTATCAGGCTGCTCAATGATCAGGGGCAGAGAAATGAAATCACATCCAATTTTATCAACCACACGAAACCAGTACTCTCCCACACCTAAACCAAACTGGGTTGAATCTTCTTCATTCAGACTTTCATATGTTCCCCCTGCTGAAGTTGTATCCCAGCTAAAGGTGTAATCATCCCTGTAATAACCACCCCACACATTGGAGTGTAGTGTTTCTGACAGAAGGCCATTACATCTGATCTCCCAACCACCAAAGTCAGCCGTATCGGCCCATGGGCTCCCCTTAAATTCCGGGGCTACTTCAACCACGATGGAATCAAGCGGGTCTCCCCAGCAATGCGCACCTGCTCCAAGATCCTGTCTTGCGTCCCTGATAAATGGCCGCATATGGTAAGTTACATCCTCTATAGAATCCCCGATATTCCTGATATCAAACTGATCCAGTGTATCAATAAAGTAATAATCATCCGGAGGAATGGCCCCCTGGATATTGAATGAATTATACCCATCAGTGCTCACCTGATACTGCATGGCTCCCGTAGTACTGATTATGGGATGATTCATGGGCAGTGAATATCCCCAATTGAAACAGACAGCGGTATCACTCTGGGTTGCCTCCATGATCGGCAGAGGATTGACTCGAACCAGGATGGCTGTATCTTTGCCAAGGCATCCTTCATTTGAAATAAAGGGAGTGAAGGAGTACTCAATGGTTCCCACTTCAAGAAGCGGATTATTGATAGGTGATTGAATCAGGCGAAGAGAGGCATCCGAACTATCAGGAGGAACAGCTACACCACCCATTCCATCATCATTTACCACGCCCAGCCAATAGTAAATGTCCGATGTGGCATAAACCTGGGGAAGGGTTGAAAGCTCAAATCCCTCCAGGTAACAAAGGGTATCCTGCCCAAGCAAATATTGATAATCAAGCCTGGGTGTAGGGTTCAGGTAAACGTATATGGTAGTATCGGTTCCTCTCCTGCAATCGTCCTGACCAGGCCTGTCATCCCTGATCCTGGCAATAAAATTATACTCGATTACCTGGACAGTATCTGAATTATTCTTGATCCAGCTGGTAATATGCCTGCCTGCTGGAACCTCTCCATCAGCTTCGCTGATTAAGGCAACTACAACTGCAGAGTTGTAGGTAACCTGTAAATCATATACCGGGACACCCTCCACCGATCCAAGCAGGTCATCCATTTCAATCTCGAAGATTGCTGAATCACAAACAATAGTATCATCCAGGTTCACAGCCAGCAGTGGAGTGGGATTCACCTTAATGGTGAAGTTTATGACGGTGTCGCCCGGGCAGAATGCTCCTGTTTGACCAGGCCGGTTATCAAAAATCCTTGGGATAAACGAATAGAATACCGTCTGAACCGAATTGGTATGATTCACCAGTGAGTCACTGAAAGCAGATCCGGCTATCAGGGTATCCTGTCCCGGATTTCCTGAAGGCCTTCCAATAACAGTTACCCAGCTGGGAAGATAATCCACCCGAACAATGTACTCCTTATCACCAAAGACTTCTCCTAACCCATCAATGGACGAGAATGTTACGTATTCATTATTACAGAATATACTGTCGTCCACATTCACAAATAACCTTGGGGTCGGGTTAATCCAAACCGTAATGGTGGTATCGCGTCCATTATTACAGGGTGAACTGCCATCGGAAGGCGTAATCCTTGGTATGAAATGGTATATAACCTGATGCCTGACTGTATCCGTATTAAACAGATGATCATCGAAATTGAAATTTGGTCCCATGAAAACAGAATCCTGATTCTCACCTTCGATAAATCCAGAGGGATCCTCTACAACCAGTTCGTACCACCAATCCGCAAAGAAGATATTATTGTTCGGTTTATTCACTGCAAAATTTGCAAATTGACCATCGCACAGGATCGTATCGGGTATTTGTACCCTGATTTCAGGCGTGGGGAGAACAGTGATGGTTATGGATGTATCATGATCCAATCCACCCCAACAATCATTACCCCCATCAACGGGACGGATGCGGGGAGTATACGTATAGGTAACCTGATGGGCAATAGTATCTGTATTGGTGAGAATGTAATTATAGGTAGTATCATTGATGTTATAAGGTTCTGATCCACTGCTGACTCCTAAGAGTTTATCCTCCGAAGTTTTGCTGATTTCTAAATCATAATACCAAACCCCCAGGACATCCACATTGGGATTCCTGATCTCAAGAGAGATCGTATCTCCATCGCAGATCTCAAGGTCATCTGCTGTCAACCTGATCTCAGGCGTAGGATTCACCCAGATAACAATGGTTGTATCATGCACCTGGGAACATATCAGGCTGTCCTCAATGGTCTTTCTTGGGATAAAGCGGTACTCGACCTTATGGACAATCGTATCGTCATTAAACAGAGTCTCGGATATGGATTCCTCGATTAAGGCAGTATCACTTAGCCTGTTGCCGCTAATCGCGAAATCGGGAGTTACGATCAGATCGTATATCCAATCTCCATAGACAAATTTATTGGGATTATGTATATTAAGGACCGTGGTTTCACCATTACAGATTACAGTATCTTCAGTGGTGACCCTGATGGCAGGAGTAGGATTCACCCATACAGTGATTGTAGTGTCTCTCCAGTTCATACAACTATCTCCCCCGGAGGTGGATTGGATATAGGGCATGAAGGTGTAAGTTACAGTCCCCCACTCCAGGCCTATGTTTTCAAGAGTATCAGAGATGCTTAAGACGGTCTCATCATAATCCAGGAAAAGTGGAACCTCTGGTAATGTTCCCACTATACTGTCTCCGTAGTCAACCTCAAGTTTATACCTCCAGTTACCAAAAGGATTAGTTGGATTATTCACATTCAGGGTAATGAAATCCTCATTACAGATGGTATCATTCTCTATATCAACCATAATCCTTGGAGAGGGTTCCAGTATAATGACGATGGTGGTATCCCCTCCCTGGTCGCAGAAAGAACTTTCATGACCAGGACGATCATCACGGATACGAGCCTTAAAATGATACTCAATAGTCTGATAATCTAATGTCTTATTCACCAGGTTATCACTGATATCCAATCCAGCCACATACTCTCCATTAGCCTGCACTCCTTCTACTGCTCCAACTGTGTAAGTCGTAGTCAGCTGGTATACCTTTGTATTCTCACTGAATACATTGCCTATGTCGTCATTCACAATGATGTTCACAGTCGAACTATCACAATAAACCTCCTCTGGGACACTCACACTCAACTCAGGAGTGGGATTCAGGTAGATCCTGATCGTCATATCGCTGCCCTGATCACAATACTCTGCCGGATTAATCCCGCGGGGATCCTTAATCTTCGACTTGAAGCGGTATGTGATCATCTGTACCTCATCACTCAGGTTCACCAGGTCATCACTGAAATCAAGTCCCGCTGCATACTCGCCTGTTGCCTGCACACCCTCTACTCCTAACGGATCATAGATAGTGGTCAGTTGATACACCTTTGATCCCAGTACTCCTGACAGATCATCATCTACTGTGATGTTCACCGTTGAACTGTCGCACCATACACTATCAGCCACACTCACACTCATCCCCGGAGTTGGATTCAACCAGATCGTAATGGTCGTATCACCTCCCTGGTCACAGAACGTGTTATGGCCCGGACGATCATCCCGGATCCTGGCCTTAAAGTGGTAATCAATCTGCTGTACTTCCTGGCTAAGGTTCACCAGATCATCGGTGATATCAAGATCAGATACATACTCACCGGAGGGCTGAACACCTTCCACTGCACCATTTGTGTATGTCGTGGTCAGCTGGTATACCTTCGTGTTTTCACTAAACACATTCAGTGTGTTATCATCCACCGTGATGTTCACTGTCGAACTATCACACCAGATCACCTCTGGCACACTCACACTCAATTTCGGTGTCGGGTTCAGGTAAATGGTAATGCTCATATCACCTCCCTGGTCACAGAATTCGGCCGGGTTATCTCCACGGGGATCCCTGATACGCGGCTTGAAATTATAGGTGATCGCCTGTACCTCATCACTCAGGTTCACCAGGTCATCACTGAAATCAAGACCCGCTGCATAC
>JAAEOI010000450.1 GCA_024244665.1 Bacteroidota bacterium
GTCAACGACGAGGTATTCTGCCGGGCGGGATTTTCTGCCATCGCCCATGAAGATGGGAAAACCGAGCTCATGCTGGTTCCCATCATTGAAGGGAATACCATACGCAAGGGTTCTGTCATCGAGGTGGATTGTATATTGATGCCCTATGGAGATGACAGGTCGGAATGGACGGCTCCCTATGAGGAAAGCGTACGTTACGGACTGAACGAAGAAGAATTTCAAATCCTTCAGGCATCCTCAGGCGTACCTTCTGATGAAAGCCCGCTGCTGGGACCCTCACTGGAGGTCCTGCATGGCGAAAAGGTAATGGACCTTCCGCCCTATGTCAGGGTTGAAGATAACTATGCCTCTGTGAAGTTTTTAGGAGGGCATGATGGCATCTCGTTGGTAGCCAGTGGATTCAGCCATTCCAAATACCCCATGCTCTGGGAGAGGAATGCCTTCCTTGACCCCCAGGTGAAGGGCCATGACGGTATACAGGCTTTTCAGAATAAGGACGGGACCTACGGATTTGTTTTCAATCCCAGGGTGAGGACCACCCGCCGCAGCGGGAGATGGGGAACCCGGGCACATACCTACCATATCACCCAGGCCATCTCGGAACAAGGGATACGGGAAGTATCCACTCTGAACGGCAGGGTAAGGTTAGAGCAGTATGTGGAGGGGAAGCTCACTCTTGTGAGTCCCGTGATATGGTGCCCCGCCCTCAATGAACCTCTTAACAAGGATCTCTACAGGACAGCATCTTCTGCCCTGGCCATTGAGGCGGTCCCGCTTCAGTTATCAGGCTTTTCCCGGCCTGAAAAACTAGGGGTCGATGAATATTCTCCTTCCCGGATTGTCCTACAGGTTACAGCAAAGGAGGATTTCCGGATAAGGATGGAGGGTCTTTACCCAGACAGTACATACAGTATCGAAAGAAATGGCAAAACAACAGAGAAGAACTCCGACAAAAACGGGCGCCTGGAGCTGGAAATTGAAGCAAGTGACAATGCGGCAGAAGTTGTCATCCATATTGAAGGAACCCAGTTGGACCCCTGATTTTGAGAACCGCTTTGAGTACTCAGCCGCATTAGCGGAGACTGTTCAGAGAAAGCGAAAAAATAGAAATTTTATAAAGATGAAAAAACAACTAATTATTACTGCTTCACTTTTTTTAATGGGGCTTTCAAACGTTTTAAGTCAGGATTGTAAAAATTCTGAAAACATTATCCAAGTCGAAAACGCCAAACCCGGCACCCGGGATTGGATACTGACCAACACCTACATCGACCCGGATACCTGGTGGCGTTCTCCGCGAATAGAGGGCTACTGCTCCGAGGCAAGTGTAAGTGCTGGCGACACCTTGAAAATCATGGTGAGTACGAATCCAGTAGCGGAGTTCAGCCTGGAAATCTTCCGCACAGGTTACTATGGCGGTACTGGTGGGAGGAGCATGAAAAAATTTGAATCCATTCAGGGCAAGATTCAAACTGATCCACCCGTAGGCGAAAACCGTTTGCGCGAATGCAAGTGGGAGCCCTCGGTGGAGTTTGTAGTCCCCGACGACTGGGTGAGCGGTGTCTATCTTGGTAAGCTTACTACAAAAAAAGTAAAGGGGGTCTATGGGAGCAAACTCACCGCCAAGGAGGGCCTGCAAAGTTATGTCATTTTCATCGTGCGTGACGACCGCCCCTGCGACCTGCTTTTCCAATGCAGCGACTTAACCTGGCAAGCTTACAACAGTTGGCCCGATGACCGATGGTCTGTTTACCACGACGACAAAGAGATATATCAAAATAATGGAAGAAAAAAGTGGAGCACTTCATTGGAAACCGGTTGGGCTAGTTTTGATCGTCCTTACGGTAATTTCTGTCAGAATCACTTTGTGAGCAGACCTTCATCGGTGGGTTCGGGAGAGTTTCTGCTCTGGGAATTCCCACTCTCCTATTGGATGGAGCAGCAGGGTTATGATGTTTCCTATATCTCGAATATTGACACACACAATGACGGACCGGGCCTGCAGCGTACGAAAGGTTTCCTTTCCGTGGGCCATGACGAGTATTGGTCGCGGGATATGTACGACAACGTCAGTGCAGCTCGCGACGCGGGCGTTAACCTTGCATTTTTGGGTGGGAATACCATGGTTTTTACAGTGCCATTGTTGCCCTCCACTTCCGGGCAGCCTCGAAGGATTTTTCATAGGGAAAGCATGTTCTTTGGTGAGGAAATCATTAATAAAATGGCGAAGCAACGCGGTGTTAAGCTCAAGTATCCTCCAGCACCAGATGCGGCACTGCTCATGGGTGGACGACTGGCAGGCCTCGGCGGTGGTGACTGGATCTGCACTAAACCCGAACACTGGCTGTATGAAGGCACCGGCATGAAAGAACAAGACACGATCAAAGGCCTGGTGGGCTGGGAATGGAACGGCCATCCCGCCACGGATTTGCCCGGCATGGAAATCCTGGCTGTAAGTGATGCCGTCGATGTTAGAAAAAGACCCGCTTCCTGGTTTGCAGCAATGATGTACAACGGGCCCAAGGACAACGTGGTATTCAATGCCGCATGCATATGGTATGCGCAGGGCTTGTCATCGCCTCCAGGCCACGTTTTGCCGGCAAATAGAGCCAAGCCGAAACCGGATCCGCGAGTGCAGCGTATGACGAAGAATTTATTCGATCGGTTTATTGAATAAAAACCAACGAATGAAAGGAAGAAATAAGCTGATTAGCTTCAGGAGGAATCAGAGGAATGTGAGTTTGACTAGCAGATGGGTCAACCGAAAAGGATGGCGCATTCGGACATCCCTTCTAGCCTGTCTGGCTGTTAGCTTGTCCGGTTTCGGGCAAGAGATCAATATACTGTTCATGGGAAACAGTTTTACCTTTCGGCATGATCTGCCGAAATTGGTCAAACAGGTTTTTGAGGAAGGGCAGCCTGATTTAACAGTGAACGTCGA
>JAAEOI010000451.1 GCA_024244665.1 Bacteroidota bacterium
ACAATGGGTAGCTCGAAAACTCCGACAAATCACTCGTCTTGCTTCCTCCTTCAACTCCAAATACTCCGCTTCCATATACTCAGGATCCAAATATCTGTGTTCAGGTGATACCACTTCGGAACCTGGAACGACTTGTACAACATAGTGCACTGCCCGCTTAGCTATGGGGTTCCCTCCAGATCCACCAATGGAATCGTCTTTATCTGAAATGTCCATCTCCTCTTCCCGATTGAATTCCTCAATAGGAATTTTCTTCTCCTCAGCAAGCCCTCTTGCAGTGATGGACCGTGAGCTATCAGACTCTGGGACATCCGTTATTTCTTGGGCTAGAAGGTGCCGCTTCCCTTCCTGAATCTTGCGAATTAATCTCATAGACAACGTGGGATAAGGCTGAAACGTTAACTCTTCCCCGTAATCCACCTCAAACAACTGATTGAGTTCCACTGGAGGAATGCAATCACTCTTCATCAATCTTGCCATCGATGGAGTCCACTCATTCTTCGAATTGAAGTAATAGACTGCTCCTGTACATCTGGATCGTAAAAATTCTACTGTCTCACATTTGAGTATTTTCGGAAACGGAACACACGGATTCTGAAACGGAACAATTTTCTGAGGCATGGGTTGAATTCCTCCTGCGTCCTTTTCACAGCTGACTAGAGTGTCATAAGCTTGCGAAAATGCCACGTTAGCTTTGAACCACCCCATCAATTCCCTCTCATGTTCGGTCCAAATAAGTCTGGTTTCTTGTAGATGAACTCCCAACTTTATGGCTCGATGGAACGTCCAAATATATAACAACAGACGAGTGTAACA
>JAAEOI010000452.1 GCA_024244665.1 Bacteroidota bacterium
AGCGATGTCCTACTCACAGAAACTCAGAGGCCTCTTCCCTGATATTTCCCTGACCTGGGAAGATATGCTGCTGCTGGAAACCGTTCAGATCAAGTACCTTCCAGACAGGGTTCCTGAGAAAGAGTTTGCCACTCTGATTCGCACATATCCGGTGATACACCGTTTCCTGGTCTCGAAATATCCAGCCATTGCTCCCTTCCTTTCCCGGCTGCAGGAGGAAAACAATCCCGTCATCGATAGTAATCAAATAAAGGCACATTGCCAGGAAGCATTGTGGGAAATCGCTGATCTTATCATATACAATAAGAGTCCGGATAGATTCGATGCACAGGCTCCCATCAAGTGGGAATATGATGAAATCAGCACCATCACCTCTCTGAAAGGTAAAGTTGTTGCAGATGTGGGGGCAGGTTCGGGCAGGATCGCTTTTCTGGTGGCGCCAATGGTCCAAACCATTTATGCAGTGGAACCCATAAGCAGTTTTCGTTCATATATGAAAGAGAAAGCTGCAAAAAATGGAGTGGATAACCTGTTTGTAATGGATGGCACCCTTGATTCTCTTCCCCTTCC
>JAAEOI010000453.1 GCA_024244665.1 Bacteroidota bacterium
ATCATTCACATTCTGGATATTGGATTTCAGCAAAGCAGGTTGATGGTCAAAGAGTGAGCCCTGTTCCTGGGAGGTATTTTTCAATTCGTTCCAATAATGAAAAGCCTCCTGTCCCAGCGAATACTGTTTCACGAGAAGACTGTATTTGTGGTGTAATTTCTGTTCCCGCTGATTGTTGGGTACAAAGCCGAAGGGCTTCCTGACATATAAGCCCAGATTAAGGGTTCCCAGAGACATGCTGAAGATGGTGGACAGTTCCTTTGTAATGTAGCAGGTTCGGTAGACGCTGGTCTCAGGCATCTCCTTCACCACGTGATCCGCCGGGTCCAGAAAAAAGTACTTCAAATATCCATCTCTATAGTACTCCCAATCTCCATTAGTAAATTCATAGGTCTCGGTCAATTCCCAGCGGATATACTCATAGTCCTCCTTATCATAGGTAAAATCACAATAGAACCTGATTCCGCTGATGGAATCGGATTCAGTACTAAAGCTGTTGGTTTCCACCATATAGTAGATGGAATCGATGGCCGGTACGGGACGCAGCATATCAAAAGGGGATTCATATTCGTTCCCGTCGGGCGTAGACACATGAAGCATGAAAGAGGCTCCGGTCTGCAGGAATGTTTCATCCAATTCTGCCTTATAATAACCCGGACTGAATTCCAGGAATTCCCTGAACTCCCCATCCTCCCGTATCACTTCTGCCAGGCTTCCTGAAACAGGATCGAAGGAAGGATAATTCAATCCAGCAGACCTTGAGATTTCAATGACCTGCTCACCTGCCCTGTTGGTCAGGTGAGCGTTAATCACCAGGGTCCCCGTCCTCAGATCATCCTCTTCAGGATAATATCGTTCAAT
>JAAEOI010000454.1 GCA_024244665.1 Bacteroidota bacterium
TCAGCAATGGTGACTGTGTCATCAAATCCGCTAAGAATGAGGCTTGGGTGATCCACGATGATGCCTGAACCGTCCAGAGCGGTAAGCGCTGTATTACTACTCAACAACCTGTTTTCCACCGTGTATGTGGTCTGATTGATGCCATTGGCCGAAACCACTGTGACCGAATCACCATCGGCCATGAGCGTATCGCCTGCTTTTTCCCCATCAATATCCCTTATGCTGATAAGCTGCAAATCATTGACCTTTATCAGCTTGGCAATAAAACCGGCAACTGTGGTGGCGGACAGGTCTCCTATGATCTGCAAATCGCCTTCAAATCCCGGGTCTACCTGGTAGACAGCGGATGTTATGGTAGAAATATGAGCAGTAAAGTCATCTGCATGGTGAAAACCAAGATTGTCTCCCATTGTAGTACCCACTTTTTTCCATTCTTCAGCAGTATTATTATTGTTTCTGCTGTAATGTATCCAGTCACTTGAATCGGCATCGGCTTGAAAACCGCCATTGGCCAGCAGCATTCCACCCTGGACATGCGGTTTGCGAATCAGTGCGGATCCATTCCTGTGTATTACACCGGCAATGATATTCCCCATGCTGGTTTCATCCCATTGTACATGGTCTATCAGTTCATAATCTTCCAGGCTTTCCCAGATCCCTTTGCTTCCGTTCAGAATGGAATCGTTAACTATTTTGTACAGGAAAAGTGCCCGGGAAATTTTGTAATCAGTCACATTCTTACCCTGCACAGCAGTGGGAAAATCGGGATTATTAATGAGGTTCACATCCACGATATCATCTGTTGCACCTCCCTGCAGGACCACCTCAAGGTCTGCACTTCCACTTGAGCTACTGCCATAGGACCCCATGAGAAATACATCTCCAGCGGCCACTCTGGCATTCACATTGTGATCAGGAACGATCCTCCCCTGGATGCCGTTTGCCCAATTACCGCTTGCATCGAAATCATATTTGTATCCAGGTACATAGCAGTAATGAATATCCGGACTGTTGGCGCTTAAATCCTTGAAGCCTGAAAAAATATCGTTCTCATTGCTTTCGATGGGCACATTAAGCAGCAGATAGCGGCTCAGGTCCAGGGAGTCGGTCTCTGTACCCGGATTGAATATTTCGATATAGTCGTCATGATTGTGTCTGCCCAGAATAAGCTCTGAAAAGAAAGGTTCTGAATTGACAGCCTGTTCGGTTCCGGTGATATTAAAAACCACCTTATAGGTCGATCTCAGGGTAGAATCGAATTCGGAGCTTATGGTAAATGTTGTGGTACGTTCTTCCAGTGTACCCCTTAGCGATGTGGCCCTTTTAACAGCTAAATGTGCACTGAAAACTTGTGGCGAAGCAGTAAGAGCCGGCACCTTTTTATGGGAGGCCGGTAATTCTATTGTATAGAGATATCGATCAGGTGCAAATTCGGGCAGTGTATCCTGTCTCAGATCTTTCCATCCGGCAAACGCCTCATGCCCGCCATAATCGGGCCAGGTAATTGAGGCCAGACTGGTATTGTGTGCCAATGGATATAGCAGATAACCCATCGGCAGGTTCTGTACATTGATTTCCGGCATGATGGATACAGCATAGTATGCCTTGGCAAAAGCCTCAGCTTCAGCCATGGTGTTTATTACCGGCAGACCATAGGGCATCCAGTCGCTTCCCGGGTACCAGTATTCTCCATTCACATCATAGGCACCCCGGAAACCATCCAGGGAGGTGATGCCCTGCGCCTCCAGTTCAGGACTTTGTGCTACACCTCCCACTATGCTGTTGTCATTGGGTAAAAGATTCAATGCGGATAAGTCGCTATTGGTGAATAGTGGACGATTATTACCAATCATATTCCCCTGGATCGTTCCCCTGTTCCAGACAGGAATATTGAAATTCTCCATCCGCTCGGGATGCAAGAGCCCTTTCTCCTTTTGTGCGTTCAACAGATCTTTTTCAGTGGGCCCAACAGCATCTTCGAATGCTTCAACCAGGTTATTTAGTACCATCCAATCCTCAATGGGTGCAAAAGTCGAATCGTGACTGGCACCGGGGTACCAGCTCTGGTCGGTGATGTTTTTCATGATCACATCCGCACTGTGGTGATGAAAAGAGGTGTTATTGTAGATGTTGAAATACCCAAAACCCTCCACATTGATCCCCCTTTTTGATTCCCAGAATACATTGTGATGCAGATTTAGTTCAATCCCTGCCCGGTCCAGCCGGTATGCGTTCCCTTTCACATTGTGTATCCAGTTGTGATGCACGTTGGCGTAGAATTGACTTTTGTTGGGCATATAGATCCCCGATACATCCGTGTTGTACTTGCCGGCATTGCAGATGTTGTTATACGATACCTCCTGGGGAGCGGAAACCACATAATCTGCACTGTGTGTGATCCGCATTGCATCGGAGCAATTGTTGAAGAATGTATTGCGCTTGATTTTATAGGTACCGCTTGCATTGAGTACTAAAGGCCGGCTCTCAAAGTTGGCATGCCGGTTATTTTCCATAAATACACAGTTCTCTATGCGTATCCCGGATCCACTTACTTTCAATGCCGAATTTTTCCCTCCGGCAAAGAGGCATTTTTCAAAGCTGATATTTGTGCCATCTGCATAAATGGGCTTATCGACCTCAGCGCCTTCAGGGCGATTGATGTAGAGCAGTTCCTCTCCGATATACGTGAAGTGAACATCATTAAAACTTATATTGTCATTGTCCGGAGCCGCAAATTTCACTGAACTGGCAAGGATATCAATTCCCTCAATGGTAATGTCAGAGAGCGCTTCCTCCTGGTAAATACAATAGTCATTGGTCTTTGCAAGGATCACGGCATCATTGGGATCTGTTCCTGCAGGTGGAAACAGGTATAAAGTATCTTCCATTACAATCCATTCGCCGGGGACATCAATCAGATCAAAAGCCCCTGCAAGGAAGAATTCAGAATTGGGAGCAGTACCCTTGTATCCATCCTCGCCGGCATAAAGTCTTGAAAAAAAACGTTCTGTATTCCAGTATAGCCTGTCCCCGTCAAAAGCTTCGATCGGCCTGCTGTAACAGCTGTTTCCTTTGCCGTATTTGAGAAAACAGTATCCACCTGCCAGGTCCAGTTCACTTATCTCAGAAAATTCATTGCAGGTAAAGACCCCCTGGTCGGATCCGTTTCCTGATTTCACCCATTTTTTATCCGTCACCCAGTTTTCTGTCCAGTGAATATTGGGCCATTGAGCCCAGAGCATCGGCATGTCGTTAAAAAAAACCTGCTTGATTTCCTGATTCACCCGCGTTTTATAGATATTCTCATCATGCTTTTCGAATGTTGGCCCAAGAGGCTCTGCTCCGCTGAATATTACTTTTCTGGGATTTTTTGCCCTGACGGTTATGCCTGGCTTAAGTTTGAGCGTCCCGGTATAAAAACCATCCAGTACGATCAGGATATCACCTGTATTCATCTGATCGATGGCAAACTGTACAGTCTGAAACGGACTTTCCTCAGATGCCCCTGTATTGTCGTTATCTCCCAAAGATGAAACATAATAGGTGGCAGCAATAGCAGATATACTGAAGAGCAATGGTAAAATAAGTATGCAAAATATTCTATGCATGATCTGTTGAATCCTGAAAACTACAATTGTTTTTTAGTTATTCTATAAACTTTTACATCGTGCGCTTCAATAAGCACGTTTATGGATTTCTTTGAGTGATTAATGTTCTTATGTTTCCATAAATCACGTACTGAAGCGATTGATTCTGGCTGAATATCAATATCCTCCCATGTACATTCAACCTGTCTCGGCTTTTCATCCCGGTTCAGAATACATACCCCCCAGTCTCCACCATAGAGGGGCTTTAGAAAAACTTCGATAGAATTTGCATCGCTTGCTTTAGTTGCCTGTTTACAAAGTTTGTCCTGATTCAGGGCTATTACTTCCTTATTCGTAATGATGCTTAAAACATCATCGGGTATATTTCTGACATCATTACCTAAAAAGAGAGGAGCTGCCAGCACGCACCACAAAGAAAAATGAGCCCTGTTCTCGGCTAAAGACAGGTCTCCATTTCCCACTTCCAGCATATCAGGGTCGTTGAATGAATCTGGTCCCGATAATCGGGCCAGTCCATCCTGTTCATCCAGAATTTGCATAATTTTTTCCCAGTTGGGCCTGATGTCCATAGTGGTTCTCCACATGGTCCCAAGCGCAGGTGCCCACTCAAACAATTCATATCTGTTTTCACTGTTTATGCTTCTTTGCGTTCTGAATTTCCTGGCATTTTTAATCTGGCCACCATACCAGCCTTTTTCACAAATGGCATAA
>JAAEOI010000455.1 GCA_024244665.1 Bacteroidota bacterium
CATGGTGATCTTCTTCTCGGATAACGGCGGACCGCCGACCACCGGTGCGTGGAATCTTCCACTGGCGGGTAGCAAGTTCACACTCTGGGAGGGAGGCATCCGTGTTCCCTTCATTGTATCCCGGCCGGGTGCACCGGATGCAGGAGTGCTCAGTGATCGACCAGTCTCCACACTGGATGTCCTTCCCACCTGTCTACGGGCATCGGGTGTGGAAATCCCGGAAGGGCTGGACGGCGAAGTGATTTCGGAAGCTTTCGACCGGAGTGAGGAGCAACCCGTGGACCGGAGCCTTTTCTGGAAATGGAACGGGGGCTATGCCGCGCGCTGCGGTGACTGGAAACTATTGCACCGGGGTGGTGCAAGCAGGACGCCCTGCAGCGGAATCGTCGAGCGGACAGATCTTCTCCAGAGCACCTGCCTCTTCAATCTGCGGGAGGACCCTTCCGAATCGCTGAACCTGATAAGCGAACATCCGGAGATAGCGGAAAGGCTGCAAACAGAGTATTCGGACTGGCAGGAGAACGTAGTGGGATCTCATGCACAAGAATTGCAAAGTCCCAATATCGTGCTGTTCCTGGTGGATGATATGGGTCTGATGGATACTTCAGTCCCCATGCTGACCGACGAAAATGGAGAGCCCCAGGCACATCCGCTCAATGACTGGTACCGGACGCCCAACATGGAGCGGCTGGCAGAGCGGGGAACCCGTTTCAGTGATTTCTATGCCCATTCGGTTTGCTCCCCGACGCGTGTTTCCATTCTTACTGGACAGAATTCAGCCCGCCATCACACCACCGATTATATCAATCCCTGGGAAAACAACCGCTACCTGGACAATAAAGCATACCCCCTGGAGTTCTGTCAGCATACACCGCCCGGGTGGAAGTGGGAAGGACTCGGCAGCGCAGATATCACCCTGTCATCCATGCTGAAACAAGCAGGGTATACAACGATCCATGTGGGGAAAGCACATTTTGCCCCTTTCGAACATAAAGGCGAGGATCCCCTGAACCTGGGCTTCGATGTGAATGTGGCCGGTGCTGCCATCGGGGCGCCAGGATCATACTATGGCGAGGAGGGGTACGGGATAAATTCGAAGAATCCACTGGCACGTCCGGTACCCGGATTGGACAAGTACCACGGCACCTCCACCTTCCTTACAGAAGCACTGACCCTGGAGGCTCAAGCGGAACTGGATAAAGCACTGACGAATGACCAGCCATTTTTCCTGTACATGTCACATTATGCGGTTCATTCCCCCTTCAACTCCGATCCCCGTTTCGCTGATCATTACAAAGATCCGGACAAAAACAGGAATGTTCAGGCCTATGCCACCATGATCGAAGGCATGGATAAGTCGCTGGGTGACCTGATGGATCACCTGGATGCGAAGGGGATTGCCGATAATACGCTGATTTTCTTCCTGGGTGATAACGGAGGGGACTGTCCCTCGGGCGGCTACAATGAGATTAGTTCCAGTGCCCCCCTGCGCGGCAGAAAGGGCAGCAGGTGGGAGGGGGGTGTCCGGGTACCCTTCATTGCCGCCTGGGCAAAGCAGGACCCAAAGAACAGGTGGCAAAAGAAGATGCCCGTTGTTGCCGGGAGCATACGTGCAGAGGTGGCCAGCTGCTATGACCTTTTTCCGACCATTCTGGAGATGCTTGGGATTCCTGTTCCGGAAGCCCATACTGTGGACGGACAGGACCTTTCCAAGCTCCTGTCAGGAAATCAGGATCCCGGCCACAGGGATGAATTCCTTTCCCATTATCCCCATCCCCGCAAAGACCAGAACAATTATTTCAGCATCTACCGGAGCGGAAAGTGGAAGTTGCATTATGAATACCTGGAGGAGGGCGTGCGCTACAGCCTGTACGATCTGGAGAGCGATCCGGACGAATCCCTGAACCTGGCCCCGGAGAACCCTGAAAAGCTCCGGGCAATGATGAAAGCCATGTTCAGGGAGCTTGAGTCTATGGGTGCACAATATCCCGTTGATGGGCATGACAGGGAATTGAAGCCTGTCATCCCTTGAGCAATGGCGGACTTCCAGAGCTTCAACTTGAATGATTCTGGTAAGGATTTGAATGATTTTGGTAAGTGTGGCCTTTTTGAAGAGGCTATCATTGAACTATATTAAATGAATATAATGAGTAAGCAATTCCAACCCGATTACACCAATATTCTGAAGGTGCTCCATAATCAGCGCCCTGATTATTTGCCACTGTATGAGCATCATATCGATCCCCCGTTTATTTCAAAGGCACTTGGTGAGGAAATCTCGTCCGATGGCTTGAACAGCAGTGAACTGGAAGGCTATTATCGCAAAGTAATAGGCTTCTGGAGGGATATGAGCTATGATGCATTCGATTTTGAAGCAGCCATTTGTGATATTTTACCCGGCCATGGGGCCATTATGGGCGGGATGCTCGG
This sequence comes from Bacteroidota bacterium, assembly GCA_024244665.1. The sequence continues at coordinate 2,431 of JAAEOI010000455.1, forward strand.
TCCGATCCAGACCAGGGAGGATTTTAACACCTATCCCTGGGATGAAATCCCTGGGATCTTCAAGGCAAGCTATATTCCACATCTGGAAGCGATTCGGAAAGCCCTGCCGGAAGGAATGAAAGCCTTTGGTGGTTGCGGATACGGTATATTTGAGGCTAGCCAGGATCTGGTAGGCTATGAACCGCTTTGCCTGATGCAATGTATGGATCCTGAATTATTTGCCGACCTGTTTGTAAAGATCGGTGAAATGTTCTGTGAACTATGGTCCTGGTTGATTGAGAATTATTCTGACATTTTTGTATTCTACCGCATGGGTGATGACCTGGGGCACAAAACCTCCACCCTGCTTGATCCGGATATTATCAGGCAACATATTCTTCCCCAGTACAAACGTATTATTGACCTGGCACATCAGGATAAGAAGAAATTCCTTCTCCACTCCTGTGGAAAGATCTTCCCTCTTATGGAGGATATTATCGCGTTGGGCATTGATGCCAAACATTCCAATGAAGACGAGATTGCCCCCTTCACCGAATGGATAGAGAAGTATTCCAGCCGAATTGGCCTGTTTGGCGGCTTTGATATGAATGAACTGATATTGAATGACTATGACTACGTTTTCGAAAAGGTGAGAAGGGAAGGAGCTCAATTTCGCTCCATGGCCAATGGATATGGATTGGGCTCAGGCAACTCGATTCCCGGATATGCGGAAGTGGAGGGCTTCATGGCCATGGTCGATGCGGTGAAAGC
>JAAEOI010000456.1 GCA_024244665.1 Bacteroidota bacterium
CCAGTCGTTTTGATAATTGGCCCTGTGATAGACAGTGATCCCCTGCCTGTTGAAGACCATCAATTCATTGTCGGCGTACTGCTCGATGCCTAAAATCACAAATCTGTCGTTGTACCCATCCCCGTTGGGTGAAAAGCCTTCCGGAATAAAGATCTCGTCGGAGATCTCTTCCAGGATGAGCCGGATGCCCTCAATGGAGTCTTTGCAAAGTTGCTGGTCGGTGACCAGTACCCGGTAATATCCCACTGTCATGCTGTCGGGATCCTCCATGGTGGATTCATATCCATCTGTCCCGGTCCAATGTATCGAATAAGGCGGCTTACCGCTGGATATGGAGATATCCACCGATCCATCTGCAGCCCCATAGCTGCTTAGACTGGTAATAGTGTTCACCGAAATTACTATCGCCTCAGGTTCCGAGATGGTATCACCCAATGAGGTATTTACACAGTTATTGCCATCAGTCACAGTAGCCATATAGATGCCGGGAGCCAGATCACTCAGGTCCTCCAATCCGGAGGTGAATCCGGAAGGACCGGTCCATTCAAACATGAAGGGGCCGGTGCCGTTTACGGTAAGCAGCATGGAACCATCATTCAGATCGGCACAGCTGGCATCTGTGGCCTGGGTGATTAGCTGAGGCAAGGCGAGCTCCTCCACCTCCACTGAACCATTCATCATAAGTACAGAATCATTTTCCGGATTTCTTGCTTCCACCTGGTAGCTACCAGGATTCGCAATGGGTGTCCAAACAAGCGACATATCTGTCCCGGTCAAGGTATCCAACCGGAGTACATCGTCAAGGATCAGGGTATAGTGAATACCCGGTTCAGAACCGGAAAGGGTCACAGAAACTCCCGTATCACCATGACAATAACCGCCCCCTCCCGAAACATCATATAATTGAGGATCTCCCAGCGAATCCAGTTCCCTCACACAGATATCGAACATACCCGGGTCGTTGTTCATAAGTTCCCAGATCCTTACCCAAAGGGTGTCCCCTGGATTTAGTCCGGTCAGTGTGCTGCCAGACATCCTGGGATGGTAAGTACCGTTATCCACATTACATTCCATGAGTGCAAGGTTTCCACAGTCGCCCGAATAGATGGCCATCCCCCCCCGGTACATCCAGCCCTCATTGTCAGGATATTGTGCCACAGCTTCGGTAAAGGTCTGGATCTCCATCGATCCGGAAGCAGGAACCTCCAGCTTGAACCAAACGTCGCCACCCTGATAGTTTCCGCAGCCAGGATCAGGTAATCCGGAAGCTGTAGAATGTAAATTGGTAAACCTGTCAAAGGCGCATGTGTCCCGCACAGTTAATTCGATGGCATCGCAGGGCAGGTCGTTGGGCACTGCACTACTTTCCTCCGTTGCCCCTACCTGGTGGAAAAGTTCTGGCTGGGATTGATTGGCATAAGAGGCTGCGATCCATGCTGAATCCCGGGCAATATCCGAGACTCTCAGTTCATCCAGTCTCCCTGTGACCGATTCGGAACCTGGCATCCAGGTCATGATATAGATCTCTCGGACCGCATCCAGTTCAAAGTAGGGG
>JAAEOI010000457.1 GCA_024244665.1 Bacteroidota bacterium
AGAAAAAGGTTTGGCAAAAATCATCGTCCCCCCAGGATTTGTCTGAAGCAGCTCCAAATGTTACCAGGTAGGGGATGTTCTCATCTTCGGCCGGTGCAGGCTGAGAAAAGACCAAATGCAAACTGCAGATCGGAAATGCACACAACAACGTGGTTAATCTAATGATCTTGAACATAACTCATTGTTTTAAAATCTCCTAGGTGACTGGGTTTTACTCTTAAGGAATTCAAAATCGAATCCCAATACAACTTCATGTGTTCCTGATGTGAGGTGATAATCATAGCCAACGGGTAGTTCATAGGCATAGCCAAATATGAAGTTTTCAAAAGCCCTGTAGATGATATAGGCACCAAATGATCCAGAAACCCGGTAGACCAATCCGAAACCGATTGACTCCCGGAGTTCCGTATACAACCTGATATCGATAAGAGGAGGAGTGTCCTTCATCCACCTTACCTCAAGGGTTGGATGAAGCGTGATACCTTCAGAGATATCCAATACAGCGCCGGTTTGAGTGTTAAAAGTGCGATCTTCCCTGTTCAGCATGCCCACTGTTTGATTCTTGTTAGAGTTGTATTCATTCCGTAACAAAATGGGTAGCGATACATCAATAAAGTAATTCCCAATAGTATAATGAAGACCAGTCCCAAAATTGGGAAGAATCAGGTTGTTCACACTGGATTCGAAAAAGGGATCACCAGGATCGATTACAGTTAAATCACTCAATATGATCTGATAGTTGTTGATCCCCCCCCTTATGCCAAAGGATAATTCTGACTTTTCTGAAATTTCAATGGAATAAGAGTAGCTGAGAAATAATCCGTTTTGAGTCAAAGGCCCTGATCTTTGCCGTTGAAAACTGAATCCTACTCCTGCCGTTTGGCTTCGCAGCGGTGCATTGGCGGCCAGGTAATAGGATTCTGGCGCCCCTTCAAAACCAACCCATTGTTGTCTCGTCAGCATTACTACGTCGAAAATCCCATCAATTCCGGTATAGGCCGGATTTAGACCAGGCTGTACCAATTCCTGCATCGTGAATACGGGGATTTGCTGTGCTGCTCCGGAGACAGAAATCACTATTAAGAATAGTATGTGGATCGATTTCATTTTCATTCCAAATCTGTTACTCCCTTCTGATATAAACAAAACCTCGGATAATCGTAGCACCATTTTCAAGGTACATTACGTAGTAGTAGGTTCCTGTAGGTAGTTTCTTTCCTGCATTCATATTGGCTGATGACGTTCCATCCCAGGAATTATCATAGTTTGTCATTGTGTAGACCTCGATACCGAACACATTATACACTTGTAATACATTGTCCGGGTACTGTTCAAGTCCAAGGATCTCGAACCGGTCGTTGAATCCATCTTCGTTGGGTGAAAATGCTTCCGGGATCACCAGTCCGTGATCGGGGGCATTCTCAAGCTCCACAATAACCTGCTGGTTGAATTGGGCTCCGTTCCCGTTGATATCTTCCACGGTGTAAGTTACAATGGTGGTTCCGTATTGATAAATTCCTGTTGCATCGGGACCACCATTGAAATTATTGACAATGGATCCAATTCCGCAATTATCAGCGAACTTAGGTGCCGGTATTGTCAGTTGTACCTTATAATGACCTTCCTCAACACTCACTGCCGTATCTCTTAACGAGATTAGTGTAGGGGGTGTATTATCGATGAGTGTAAGATTGAAAAGGCATTCTGATTCGTTACCAGACAGGTCAATGGTAGCTACAACAATCTCCTGAATACTACCCGAACAGGTAAGAATGGTTCCTGCAGGTGGAGTTTGGGTTACAAGGGGAGCAGGATCACAATCATCTGTAATGAATGCAGGGTCTGTATAGTCTGGTAATACAAATTCACAGCTACTGCCAAGAACCTCAGTCATGTTGTCGGGACAGTTTATAACAGGAGCAATTGTATCGGTGGATAATTCCAGGACCAGTGATTCATTCAAAATCACAACACATGTCGCGGTTGCTGAGTCTCTCATTCGAATGCTATATGAGCCGGCGGATAAGCTAGTGAAGGATCCAAATCCTTGCCATCCAGTCCCTCCATCATTAGAAAATTCATAAGTTCCCTTTCCTCCTGATGGACTGGAGATGATAATCGATCCATCAGAACCTCTGCAGGATTCATTTGAGTGGTTTAGTATTGCAGATAATATATCCGGTTCCGAAACATTGAACGTGCTATCCTGGCTGCAACCTTCAGCATCTGTCACAGTAACCGTATAGTTCCCGGCACCTATGTCAGTTAGATCTTCGCTAGTTGAATGCTGGCTCCATAAATAACTATATTCGGGCAAACCGCCTGAAACAGTAATATCTATTGCCCCATCAATCCCACCATTGCAATTGATATCCGTAATGATTCTTTCAATTACTATCGGAATGCAACCTGCTCCTGTTCCGATTCCAAACTGTGTTCCGGTTGCGGAGATTCCCTGGGTCAAATGGTTTCGAAATACCGATGGATTAACAGCAGGAGAATGTATACCATCAAAGTACCAATCACCTCCATTTTCCCGCGTAATGATCCTCGTCACCGCATCTACAGCATAGCTGGAAAAACCATTGGCATCAAGGGTGATACTGTAGGATGAACTTGACAGACCGTTTACTGCAGTAAGGTTCCAAAATCCTTCCGTAAATTGGTTTGAGACTGTATATCCCAAATCAGATAAAGGCAATCCGGTGGACATAGGATCTGCTGAAACGAACTCTGAAATCAGCGAGCCTTCAGTCAGGTTACGAAAACTTACTGATGCGAAATTTTCAAAATCGGCCGTTCCAACAGGAAATAGTATTTCCGCCTCGGATTCATTCACCCATCTCTCGAATTTGCCTAAAATGGTACCGGAGGTGTGCAAAAGTGTTCCTGTATTTGCTAATCCCCCCCCTTTTGTCACCTCCTTTGTCCCCCCCAGCGTCAGTATCTTCTCTCCCAAATCAATATTACCCTGGATCATCAATAAAGTATCAAAAACTGTGATGTCTGCATTGTTGGCAATACCCGGACCGCTATTATTTACTGATAAATTAGCATAAGTGGCATCTTTGATTTCCTGAAGTGCAGATCCATTGTAGTTTACGATGTTACCAGAGTCGGTGGCAAAGAAGGTATTTATTGTGATTTCAACTCCTGAAAAGTTTAATGTTCCATTGTTAATCCATGTCCCTTCTCCCACATCGTCCCCTTCTATTGAAGCGGTGTTCACTGTGCCATTATTTGTAGCCACACCCCCTGCAATGATCATTCTCATTGTATTAATGGTGATAATTGCCGAATCAGGAATGTCAATATTTCCTGAGAATCGTAAATGGTCCGACATGTTGATGGTTATATCTGTTGAAGGAAGAAAGGTCACATTTCCTTCTATTTCAAATAGATTGGTTGATATGGATCCACGTCCATCGAATGTAATATTTGGACCCGGCAGCCTCCATTTTCCTGTTCCTGATGTGGTAATTGCTCCATCCACCGTTAAATTGCCGGAAACGACTGGTTCAAAACCATTATCATTCAGCTCACCTCCGGTATGAATGGTTAAATCCTTCATGTTCTGATTATTGTCAGTCATACTTACGATATGCCCTCCAGTAATTATCACATCATCTGATGACTGCGGTACAGTTCTTCCAATCCAGGTAGAATCCACATCCCAATCTCCCGTTGTTGCTGAAACGATGGGTATGGGAGGAACAGAATCATTGGCCAACGCGCAGATTTTGAAGAATCCCATCTCACCCATATAGCCCCACACCCTTACGAATAATGTATCTCCCGGGATGTAACCAGAAAGTGAGAGGTCGGGCATCTGCATAACAGTGGATTCATCAATCCAGCAAGTATCATGGGTCAGGTTCCCGCATGAACCGCTATATACGGCAAGTCCCGGGTGTTCAACCCAGTACTGCGGATCAACAATAGAAGGAGTTGGAGTGTTATCAAGTTGGATCCGCACCTTCCCTGAAGTAGGGATTTCAAGTTTAAACCATGTATCTGAGCCATTGTAACCAATACATTCTGGCATGTTTACTTCGGAGTCACCGGAGCCAGTATTGCTAAAAATCTTTACCGAGCAGGTATCCTCGACATCAATCAGTGCGGCAGCACACGGAAAGTCATTTCCTATCTCAGAGGAAGAAACCACCGCAAATCCAGCTGGATTATTCTGATTCGCATAGGTGGTTTCTATCCATCTTGTGCTCAGGGGTTCAGATAAGAGCCAGACTTCATCTAGCTCTCCATTAAAAAAACGGTCCAGAGAATCTCTTGATCCCAGCGTGATGCCTTTCGTGGGATCATATGCGTTTTGGGCGTTATTCAGTTGTTCTCCCATCGATTCCCCACACACATTGATTACCTTGGTGAATTTGTCATAGGTCGCACATATGTAATGCCAGTTATTGTCATATAAACCGAAGACCTCACGCCCCATATCCACCTTACCCGCATGGAGAATTACCCTCTCTTCTTTAATTTTTAATGCGTAACCTGGCTTTTTGGATAACAATGCTTGAGGTGAAGGTTCTCCAGAAAGCTTTACCCAGGCCGTAATGGATAGACTGTCCATAAGATTCAGGCTTTCATCGGCAGGAATATCTATATAATCGTCAATGCCATCAAAACTCCTGGACAAACCTATTTTCCCCTCTGTAATGGTTGGTCCTTGAAGAGTTCCATGGTTTTCAAACTGGGTGGCATCATTTTGTACCTCGCTCATGTGCCAGACTCCTTTGAACGTACTTTTCCAGACATTGGATGAAGGAGGAGAGCTAGTTGCATCTGGGTTACTGAAATATAAGTATATGGTGGTTAAAGCATCACCACCCGGAAGTGAGGGGATCCTCACCCATGCATAAACCTCACCTTCAGCTGGTAAATAGAGCTCCACTTCATGGTCCAGAAGGGTTACACAATCAGCTTCGGTAAATCTCAATTCATCGCTACCTTCTTTGAATAGTGTACCTCCCAATGAAGCGCTTTTTAGTTCCGGACTGCTTATCTTGACGAGCAGCGGGAAATCGATCAAATCCTCCGCTCCATGGTTGCCCTTCACTGTTATCTCTTTCCTGCACCTGTATCCCTCCAGCCATTGCCCGGAAATCTCGCATGCAACAGATAGAAGTAAAAACAATAGAAGTGCTGAAAATCTTAACTTTCTTCGCATTGCAACGGTTTTTATTCATTAAGTATGATGAACTCCACCCTTCGGTTGATCATCCTTCCCTCCTCGGTACTGTTTGTGGCCACAGGGCGTGCTTCACCATACCCTTTGCCCATGATCCTGATATCCTCTACACCTTTAAATATCAAGTAGTTCATAATGGATTCTGCCCTCTTCTGTGAGAGATCCATGTTGAATTCAAATGAACCCACATTATCTGTATGAGCTGCAATTTCCATCACCAGGTCTGGATACTCTATCATGATGGTTGCCACCCTGTCTAGAATAGGGTAGGAGTTTTCTGATACCTCGGACTTGCTGAATTCAAAATTGGCATCCGCAAATTCGGCAAAATCGAGGTTTATCTTTTCGATAACCTCTGAAGGCAACTCTGCCAGCATATATGTTTTAACTTTTGATGAAGTAAATCCCTTTTTCACTACATCATTATAAACTCCATAGGTGGCGAGCAGGGAGTTGTATTCACCTACCGTATATGAATAGAGATTATCTCCTGACAGATAAAACTCCTTAATTTCATAGTGTTCCCGCAGAGGATCAAAGATTGAATCTTCCAGCACTATTTTCTCCTCTGAAGCCAGCACCTCCACCCTGAATACTTCTTCTTCGGGATTGATATCAAAAAGAGAAAAATCCTGATTGATATTAATTGTTTCACCGTCACGATCCTGCAGGTCTTCCAGTATTGAGATTTCAATGCCCGCCAGGTACATTGCCAGGGTCTGATTATCCTTGAGTATTGTGACAGGCTTTATAACACACCTGGTTTCAAGGATTGAGGAACCCTCTGCCATACCAGTAAGTCCCAGCTTCACTCCAAATAGACCCGGGTTCTTGAATTGGTGCGCTACTTCATCTCCTGTTTTGAAGGTCCCGTCGTCAAAGTCCCACACATATTCCTGAATGTCATAACCCGGAAGGTATGAATCTGAGCCACTGAATTCCATTATGCTCTTTTGAATTCCGGCCTCCCTGCTTTTAATATAGGGTTGGACATGGTCTTCAAGGTCGAATTCCATTGAGGTCTGGGTAAAGAATGTATTGGCCGTTGTGTTGTCGACCATATTCAATCTGGCCCAGTAGGATCCTGCTCCCGGAAGGCAATGTTCCACCCTCAGACCCTTCAGTCTGGTCCCGTCACTGAATTCCCACTCGTAGGATACCGGCAATGAATCTATATCCTGGTACATATCTTCCCAGAATTCGAAGCAATAGATGTTTTCCAACAAGGTATCACAATCAAACAGCTGTGGGATAAGTGTGGTGAATGTGAAAATATCATCGCTCCGGTCCCTGTTAGTTGAGAAATATCCTTCGGTGAATTCACCGTTTGTAATCAGGCCAAAGTCATCCTCTTTCGAATTGATTGGTGCATCAAGGTGCACAGGATTGATCCATTCCACTCCATTGAAACGGGAGAGGAACACATCTTTTTTCCCTAATCCTCCATGTCCGTCTGAGGCAAAAAAGAGGTCCCCGTTGCTGTTGACAAAGGGATATACTTCGTTGCCTTTGGAATTGATAGGTGTTCCAAGATTCTCAGGATCACCCCAAGTCCCATCTGTGAGCACAGATCTGTAGAGATCTGTTCCACCAATTCCTCCAGGCATGTCGGATGCAAAGTAGATGTAATTGCCATCATGACTGTAACAGGGCGTGGTGATAGAATAGTGGGGATCGTTGAATGGGAACTCAATGATTGATTTCCATTCCCCGTCCTTCTCTTCGGCAAAATAGATTCCCAGATTGTTGCCCAGGTCAAATATATTCTTGGTTTTCGATTTCACATCGATATTTCTTGAATAGACCACTGTTTTCCCGTCGGGACTGAAAGCGGCCGGACCATCATTGAACGGGGTGATAAGGTATTGGCTGAAAACCTGAAGGCCGGCATCTTCACTATCGGGATCTATATTAACCTTGAATATATTGAAGAGGCCCTTATTATTCATATCCTCGTAGGTGAGCAGCATTTCATATTCCTGGTTAGAGCAGAAAATGATCTGATCTTTTAATAGCACGGGACAGAATTCATCGTATTTCTTCGTGCTGAAGTGTGTTCGTGAGACCTCATAATGCGACTGGCCGAAAAGCATGTCATGCAATGGCAGCAGAGCGATCAGGGAAAGGCATATTATCTTATTCATTGTTGTGTTTTTAAAAATACCGGGGGCTAATCACATTTAAAAGGTATCTGAAGTTATACCGGATCACAACTTCGTGTGAACCGTGCTGATATGAACTGAGTTCAGAGAATTCGTAGGCGTATGAATATCCAAGGAGCAACTGTGGATTGATCTGGAATTGAAATAGGGTGGAGACGCAACCATTGGTCCGGATGCTCGATCCTATCCAGAATCTCTCCCTGTAGATCAGGTTGGCATGCACATCCAGCTGGGTGTTATTGGATGGAATGCTTTTCAGTAATATGGAAGGCAGCAGTTCAAATTGTTCAGACAACCTGAGAAGGTATCCTGCAGATAAAAGATAGTTAGCTGCTGAAACCTGAAATCCAATACGGTAGTTCCCGGTCCCCTCATGCACCGGGTGTGTCAGGAACAGGGGCATTGAGATCCCGACATAATATCGATCAGTATGATAATAACTTCCTATGCTGAATTCAGGTAAAAGTGCACTTATAGCCGGATTCTGGAGGAGTTGATCGCCCGGATCAGTGTACCGGACAGAATTCAAATCTGAATTTATATTGGC
>JAAEOI010000458.1 GCA_024244665.1 Bacteroidota bacterium
AGCCTTCAATCGGCATCCGGTTCCTATATGATTCGTATTGCTTCATCACTTCTTCCAGCGATGAGTTAACGGGTACCAACCTCTGCATCTTATTTTTGGTTTTCCTTATTATGATCCAATGGTGTGAGTAATCTATATCCACATTTTTGATGGATAAGGCTTCGCTAATTCTTACGCCTGTACTGTAGAGGAAGCGTATCAACGCCGGTATTGCAAAATGGGCACTGTTCATATTGGCAGATTGTAGAGTCAGCATATCACATTCCCTGTAGATCCATTTCATCTGTTCATGAGTGAAAATATATGGTATGAAGTCCATCTCTTTTCTCCTAGGTAGCCGTGGAATATAACACTCATGACCAAGATGGCACATATACCGGCAGAACTGAGATAGCATGGAGTATTTGCTGTATAGTGTCCTGGTTTTGTCGTTTACGCGGGTTTTTCTCCATGCTGCAATTTGTTCACTGGTTATAAAGGCATTTGTGGCACCGGTTTCAACGAAAAACCTGTCAAGCTCTAAAAATATCCACCTGAACCTATTAAGGCCATATCCCATGGCATCCTTCATCTTCAGGAAACTGTCAAAATAAAGTGCAAACACACTCCTGTATTTAAATTGTTCACCCATAAAACACCCCTCCTTTCTGCTCGTAAAAGTCTGTTGATACCAAAGGAATCTCTAGCGAACATTGCATAAGATTGTTTATGTCTATACGCAGATAGTTCATGGTGGTCTGCGTATCGGAGTGACCAAGAGTCTCGGATATTACCGGAAGCGAAGTCCCATTATTCAATAGCTGACTTGCCAATGTATGCCGCATAGCATGCGGACCAAACTTCCGGCCTTTAATATCAACACCAGATGCTTTTATTGTTTTGCTTACTGCCGCATTTATTATCAGCCTGGTTACAGGACGGTACGGGGTACTGGCAGTCAGGAATACCTGCAGCAGATCAGATATTGGCCTGCCATATTTCATGTAGTTGATAATAGCCTCACCAACATCAGACAGAAGCGGTAGTTCTATTACTTTTTTCGTCTTGAACTGGATCAGACAAATGAGGTCCCGATCCCAATCCAGATTTTCGAACGTCAATCCTGCTATGTCCGAACAACGGAGACCAAGTCGCGTGGCCAGAAGAAGCATAGCGTAGTCACGTTTCCCGATCGCACTTGACTGGTCTACTGTTTCTTCAATACACTTTATTTCATCGGCATTATAAATTGATGGTAGTTTTTCACGTCTGGGATAGTTATTTCTTCCTATAACGTATTCTACATTTCTGTCAATATATCTCTGCTCATAAAGGAACCGGCAAAACAGGCGGACTGTGTTGAGATACCCGTCCTTGCTGTTCTGCACTGATGATATGAACGTAAGGACATCATCCTCGCTAAGATCTGAAACATCGTTAACTGACCTTAATGTAAGGTGGTTAATGAAGTAACTCAGTATTCGCTGATGCCTATTAAGGGTAGGTTTACTACGACGAAGTTTTGCCTGTGACTCTATGAACTTAAAAGCGACTTTACCTATTTCACCGGACAACTCATGGAATACATATTGTGTTATCCTTTTCCTAACTTTACCATATGAAAGAAGGTCAGACAGTACGTGCACGCTGCGCCGTATTGTACACATGTACGAGTCACTAATCCCTTGAATCCTACCTAAAAAATCTTCACCTATAGCTGCATTGTAGTTTACTAAGGAGTTTTTATTCATATACTCCTTGATTCCATTGCGCCACAGTCGCTGGTAATCCGCAATCCGTGGCTCACTGTAGCCTTCCTCTCTGAAGTAAGCTACACATTCTCTGATAAGAGATTTGATCTCTTGTTCTGCTTCCATTTGCTATCTATTTAGAAGGATGCTGCTTTGCATCCACAAAAAAGATAGCAAATGTTATCACGACAGTATTATCAAAAGAAAGATTGGTTTCCTGATACTTATATGATACTGACAGGGATAACTTTGGATAACGATTTACTTTTGATAAGAGTAGACCACTACCACCCACCGGTGAAAAACACTACCACCCTGCTGGGATGAATCAGTTCTTTCTACATTTTCCTTTCTGAAATGAAGTTAGAGCAAATAATGAACCCGTCAAGGTTATACAAAGCTCCACTTCGTTCCGACCTTGACAGAACCCTTATTTGCATCTAAACAGTAATTTAAGAAAGGAAAATGACCAAAAATAGGCTTAGTGATACGGACACACCGTTTTTGGGAAAAAGTGAGATTCTGCTTATCGCAGTTACGAAATATACCTTCCAGGAGGATGAATATCATACTGATTCATATCTTTAACTATGCACTGGAAAGTAACCGCATCGAAAAATCTCATTTTCCTAGGCGGAATATTCGGAAGTTGCCGCGCGGCAATTGACAAGCAGCTGTAAATCAGATTATCATCTTACAGTAACAATTTCTTATAGAGAAGGCCTGTAATGCGCAGTACCGCAATAACATACCGGGTTATTTATTGGGAAGATCTGCTTTCGTAGGGTCAGTCAAAAACGGATAACTGAATTGCAGGTTTTAAGTTGGAAAATGAAACTTGAAATCTTCACCGGAATAACAATAAAATGCCCCTCTGGAAACCCCATTCACATCATCAACTCAGAAGGGTGGTATCAAAATGTTCGGTTTGATGGTGGTGTTTAGTCCGGTGTTAAAAATTTATGCACTGACCACTGTGTACTGTGTACTGACCACTGAGTACTGTGTACTGACCACTGTGTACTGACCACTGTGTACTGAGCACTGACTACTGACCACTGTGTACTGTGTACTGTGTACTGAGTACTGTCTCCTGAGTTAATATGATTCGATGGTTTTTACCAGTTCGCGCAGGAGGAGTTTCTTATTTTCGTCGGTTCCTGACATTCCGTGTTTGATGGAAAGAACCAGTTTCTCCCGCTCTTCAGGCTCAAGGTCACCAACCGCCTCTTCCAGTACAGTGAAGGCTTCGATTGCTGTTTCATAATCGGCCGATATGCACAGCTGTGCAAAGGTGTCAGCATATTTCGCGTATGAGAGCCCGTTCTGCCAGCATGCTGCGGTCAGGATGCGTGTGATGGTCTGATAGGCGGGATTTTCCAGTGCCTCTGCAAGTATTGCAGCTGCCTCCTGGATCTTAAGGTCATTGAGCAGCGATGACACCTCTTCAATAATCTCTTCATCCTCCTGCTCCATAAGCAGGTCGAACAGTTCCGGGAGAATAGCTGTGCTGCTCCCTGCCCGTATCTCTTTCATTGCATCCATAATGGAGGTACGGTTTCCTGAACGAATGGCATTGATCTGCCCTTTTAGCTGCTCATTTTTATTGTTCTCTTTATCCATCAGCTTCTAGTTACATGATTGATCGATAAAATCTCCCGCTTCAAAAATCCCATACTGGAACGCTTTCCTGAAGCAGAGACATGCAGCATAAACATCCCCCATTTTTTCGCTAAGTTTCCCCTTCTCAAACCAGATCTCGCCATTGTATGGATCCAGGTCCAGGGCCATGGACATGTCTCTTTCAGCATAACGGGTGGTCCCGGTTGAAGCATAGGTAAGTCCCCTGGCAAAATAATAGGCAGCTCTGCTTTTATCCATCTCCAGTGCCCTGTTGAAGGAGTGTATGGCATCCAGGTATTTTCTATGCTCATACTGGATTAGCCCGCGTTGATAGATGATTTCGTGCTGGTCGGGAAAATAGGCCAGGTAGAGTTCCAGGTCCTTCAGTGCTCCATCCAGGTTACCTGATTTGCTCCTGGCTGTGGCCCTGAGGAGATAAGCATTAAAACGGTCAGGTTCCTGGCGGATTACCCTGTTTAGGCCCTTGCTTGCCTCTTCCAGTTCACCGCTCTCCACCTGGAGATAGGAAAGCCCCATCACTGCGTCCAGGTTTCTTACATCGCTTTTCACAGCTGATTGAAGGGCCGAACGGGTGGCTTTGCTGTTCCCCAGCATAGCATATACCTCTGCTTTTTCTGCGTAGACGAGAGTACGGCGGTAATTCTGCTTCTCCAGTTTATTGAGTATGTTGATAGCCTCCAGCGCATCACCGTTTTCCTTCAGAAACTGCGCCTCCTGGAACTCCTGGTCCGATTGCTTGTACCAGTCTTTTTCATTCCAGAGCTGTTGCCAGCCGGGAGTCCCCTCCAGTTGTGAGAGTTCAGGATCCAGCAGGATATCCTTTTCATGTAGCCTGAAACGTGACGACAGGTGTATTCTAAGGTATTTCAGTGCCAGTTCAGGATGCATAAGCCGTACTTCAGTCTTTGCAAGGTAGAGGCTTCCCAATGCCTCTTGACGCCTTTCAGCCTCATAAAAAGCCTCCTTTGCTTCTGGGTTCTGGTTTAGCTGGAAATGACAAATCCCCAGGTTCATTAGGATATGACTCTCTCCGGGTTCAATTTCAAGGGCACGGTTCAGGTGGACCAGCGCCGAATCATATTTTTTCTGGATCATACAGGCGCGCCCTGCCAGGTACGGATCCACCTCTCCCCGTCCCGGTATAGCCAGGACTGCCATGATTGCCATTATCATCCATTTCTTCATCCTGCCTATTTGGTTTCAATGTTTGGCGGTTCATTTTCTTCACCTGAATAGACATGCACGAAACCGGTCAGGGTGGTGACTTCGCGACCGGAAAGCCTGTTTTCGTACACATCACAGATGTAGTAGTATACTCCGGGGGAGACCAGCCGGTTTGTTCCGGTAATCTTGCCATCCCAGTTTATCTCCGGATCCTCGGTTTCAAACACGAGAATTCCCCAACGGTTAAAGATTTTCATATCCACCTCTTCCACAAAGGAGGTCAGGAGAGGCCTGTATATGTCGTTGATTCCGTCATTGTTGGGTGAAAAAACATTGGGCAGCTGATAGTTGGAACATTCATCCAGGCAGAGTCTTACCGAGGGAACCGATTCGTTTTCAAAGGAATCTATTGCTGTTATATAATAGCAACCTGTAAGGGCCTCCCCTGTATAGTGGTTGTAGACCGTATCATTGCGGCCTTCAAACCGGGCTATCTCCTCTGGCGATCCGGCAGCGGTCGGACTGAAGTACAACCTGTACCCGGTTACATCGTAGGCACAGGGGGGATCATCCCTATACTCCCATTTAAGGTGGTTATAACCCTCGCCGCATGCGGAATAGCCGTTAAAGTCCGGCGGACATGGCGGTATGGAATCAATGGGAATTGTACAGTTGACGTGGCTGAAGTTGATATTTTCATAGAGCTTTTCATCCAGGATTCTCCAGCCGGTACTTTTGACCTGGTAGCAATATTCCATCCCGTTTGTTAGTCCGCCATCAATGAATATCCCTTCAGTGGTGAAGCCAATGGAATCATAGGCCATTGTGCTGTTGTTCCTCCGGTATACTGTATAATCGTAATTGATCCAGGGTACATTCTTTATCATCTCTATCTCCACACTGTTAGCCTTGCCAGTTAGCCTGAGATAGATGGAGGATGCCACCTCTGGGGTTCCGATGAGGAAGCGGTTTCCCGGAGCATTATTGTAGAGTTCAACGCTGTAGGACCAGGGGTAATTCAGGGTGTTCACCTCATTGTCGGTCCATACAGTATCATTGAGTGAAGAGGTGGTGAAAGACCCTGCCCTGCTCATGGACTGTCCAAGCAGGTCGGGTGAACGGTAGATGATGTACTCATAGGGGCCGGTGGCCGGTATGGTATCCAGTTTGTCGGGTCTTGCCCAGGCTACCTGTATGTTCCCGCTGGCGGAGTTATCCATAACGCTGACCTGCAGGATTGAAGGGGCTCCCTCAACCAAGGGTGTACAGCTTTCTTTTGACGGAAAGCTCAGAGCCCCGTCAGGGTACACCGAAATTATGAGATAGCAGTACTCATTGCCCTGTTTCAGTCCGGCTCCTTTGTTATCGTCAACAAAAATAGTATCCGTCCGGTCAGATGTCAGGCCTACTAATTCATACCCTGTGGATAATGGTATGCCGCCTGTACAGGAATCGGGTAGATACCCGGCAGGCCCTAATTTTCTGTAGACCTGGTATCCCCTTACAGGCGCACAGGTGTCTGCCTGCCAGATAACAGTTACTGAATTGCTCCCTGGAATGAGGGTGGGTTCTTCCGGTGCCGGACCGAGAACCTTGATGTTCACATTCATGATATTCACAAGGGGAGTCATGGGATGGTTGTCTTCGGCTTTGAAGACAGCCGTATAGTACTGGTTCCTCACATGAGAACTGTTGGTGTTCCATTCAAACCAGGAGCGAGTATAGCCGTATCCTGCTGTTAACTCATCTTTCGTATATGTTGCGGGTCCCGACTCCACTACGAATGGTCCCCCGGTGGCCCACTGGCGGATGGAATCACCATCCTGGTCGGTGGCTTCAACCCAGAATGCGAGCCTGGAGCCTGCCTCCACACAGAAATTGCCTGGACTGGTCTGCACCGGCGGATGGTTATCTGTATTATAAACCTCAATCTGCATATCCCTGACAATGTTGCCGATCTTTATCCCCGATCGCCACTCCTCCACATCAATGGCAATGTTGAAGATCCCCGTATCGGACGGGGTAATCCAGGTAAGGTCTCCTGTATAAGGATCCACAAAGAGCGTATCACTGGCCGGCGGAAGGAGATATCCTTCAATGGGCCTCCCATCCTGTTCGGTACAGACGGTCAACTTGTAGGAGAGACTGTCACCGTCCGGATCATAAGCAGCCGGATTGTGGATAAATATCTGGTGGTAAGCAGCCCTGTCGATGGGCGGGTAGAGCAATACAGGCGTTGAGTTGTTTCCCAGCCCTGCATTGATCATAATGGTGGTTTTAATGGAGAAGATTACATTGACCGAACTGGGGATGTTTTTCACACCCTCGTTCCTGTTGGGATCCTGAACCACGATCTCGTATATCCCCGGACCCGGGAAGGTGTGCTGGGTCACGTAGATATTTTTATAGTAGAAGTGGGGCAGTTTTGTCTTGGTGATGCGATTTGCATAGGAGAATGTATTGTCCCCCCACTTAACCTCCAGCCTGTCCCGGTCTGCCAGACTCAGGGTATAGGTGAATGTGGTGATGGTAATCTCATAGGTAAGCTCGTCAAGCTGGGTCAGGGTAATTTCACCAGCCCTGTTATGGGTTGCCCGGACAGGCATGGCCATGACGGCCATTACTAATATCAGGATTAATATCTTCTTCATTCGCTTACTTCAGTAACACAACTTCATCGTGTTTCCTTACGTCAAATTTTATACCAGTTTCCCTTTCCATGTGCTCAAAAATTACAAGATTTGTTTGATCGGGGAAGATATCAGTGAGTAATGCGTTGTAAATGTACAAAGATTTTGGATTTTCCGTCAGCCGGGTATTCATCTCAATTTGCATTGAATCCTCATCCAGGATTATGGTGTCAAGCTCCAGGCTGAACGGCACATCCCCTTTTTGGTATGAGATGGAGAAATGGTTTGATAAATAGCTGTCAAACCAAGGGATTTCACGCTTTTCAGATTCGTGAAAATCTATCTGCTCCCCATGGAAATGAAAATATGCAGTCTCCCAGTCATCCAGGAATGTTTTCATGCTGATACTCAGCTTTCCGTTTTCATATGTTATATTCGTGATGGAAAGATGAAGCGGATGGGCCTCCGCCAGGGAGAACCACAGAATAAACAGGGTGGAGATGCTGATCAGCTTCATCGCGCAAAATTACATAAACTTCTGATGCATTACAGGCCCCATGTCCATATTTGAACTCTATTTTACGCTGGGATTGCAGCATATTGCTGATCTGAAAGGATATGATCACATCCTTTTTATACTGACTCTCTGCGTAGTGTACAGGCTGACGGAGTGGAAAAAAGTACTCGTGCTGATCACTGCCTTTACCATAGGACACTCTCTGACACTGGCCCTTGCCACCCTGGGCCTGGTCCGGATCGACGGTGATCTCATCGAATTCCTGATCCCCCTGACCATTTTCCTGACTGCCCTGGCCAATGTGCTTACCAATCAGAAAAAGGTTACCCGGACCCTTCACTATCTCAAATACACAGCGGCTCTCTTTTTTGGCCTGATACACGGCCTGGGTTTTTCCAACTACCTGAGAAGCCTGCTGGGGAGTGAAAAAAGCATGGTGCTACCCCTGTTTTCCTTCAATGTGGGCATTGAGGCGGGACAGATTCTGATTGTGGCCTTAATTATGCTGGTGACCATGCTGGTGGTTGATCTTATGAAATATCAGAGGCACAACTGGCACCTCCTGCTCTCGGGGGCCGGACTGGGCGTCTCGCTGGTTCTGATGATCGAACGCTTTCCATACTGATGGAGTGGGGCTTCGCCATAAAGGAGTTTGAAGGTTTCCTTAAACTGGAGAAGGGACTGTCGAAAAACTCCCTTGTTGCCTACCTGGCGGATATGGGGAAGCTGACTGGTTTCCTGAAAGAGGAGGGATCTGACCTCGGGCCCGATGAGTTGGAGCAGAAGCATTTGCAGGATTTTCTTGTGTGGATCAATGACAAAGAGCTCTCGGCCAGGTCACAGGCCAGGATTTTGTCGGGAGTGAAGGCCTTTTACCGTTTTCTTTTACTGGACGACCTGGTTGATAAGGATCCTACTGCCCTGCTGGAGAGCCCGAAGCTTGGACGGAAACTGCCTGAGGTACTTGCTGTTGATGAAATTGATGATATACTTGGTTGTATCGATCTGAGTAAGCCCGAGGGGCGCCGCAACAAAGCAATCCTTGAGGTTCTCTACAGCTGCGGGCTCAGAGTCTCGGAACTGGTGGGGCTGAAATTGACCAATCTTTATCGGGAGGAAAAATTTATACGGATTATCGGGAAGGGTGATAAGGAGCGTTTTGTCCCCATCAACGGAAAGGCACTAAAGGAGATTGATCTCTACCTGCCCGACAGAAACTCTATGGAGATTCAACCCGGTCAGGAAGATTATCTGTTCCTGAACAGGAGGGGGCACATGCTCACACGTGTGATGATTTTCACTGTAATCAAAGAGCTGGCAAAAAAAGCAGGCATCAAGAAGAGAGTGAGCCCGCATACCTTCCGGCACTCCTTTGCCACCCACCTGGTGGAGGGAGGGGCCGATCTGAGGGCGGTGCAGGAGATGCTGGGCCACGAATCCATCACCACCACAGAGATTTATACTCACCTTGACCGGGATTACCTGCGTTCAGAGATCATCAGCCATCATCCCCGCTCTTCAAAATAGCCATGATCCCCCACATCCGGCAAATTGGATTCCTTTATTTGTTTTACTTCCACAGCGACTCAATCTCTTCCAGTGACTTACCCTTGGTCTCCCGGATGAGGAACCAGGCAATTAATAGCTGAATAAGCGACATGACTGCCAGGAACAGGAAGGTTGCCGAGCCGCCCAGGGTATCCAGTACATAGGGGAAGAACAATACCACCAGGAAATTGAACACCCATTGGGTGAAAGAGGCCAGGGCAACGGCCTGACCCCTGATCCGGTTTGGAAACATCTCTGCCACCAGGGTCCAGAAAGCCGGTCCGATGCAGGAGGCAAAGAAGGCAATGAACAGCATGATACAGATGGTGGTGAAAATAGGGTTCATCTGGAAATGAAAGGCTGAAGCAATCAACAAAAGGGTCAGTGCCATCCCGGAAGAGCCAATGATGTAAAAGGTCTTCCTCCCGATTTTATCGATGAGAAAAATGGCAATAAAGGTGAATGCAAAGTTAACCAGGCCAATAAGGGATGTCTGCAGCAGGGCATTTCTTATTTCCAGTCCGGCCGTCATCAAAATCTTTGGAGCATAGTCCACCACGGTATTGATACCCGTGATCTGAACGAATACAGACAGCAGGAGGCCGAGTATGATTACCTTGCGATACCGGGATTTGAAAAGAGTCCTGAATCCTGAACTTTTGCCGGGATCTCCCACACTTTTCTCTATCTCAGCAAGCTCCGATTCTGCAGATTCTGTTCCCCCGATTCTTTCCAGGACCGCCATTGCTTTCTCCCTGAAGCCTGCTTTAATGAGCCAGCGTGGACTCTCCGGGATAAAAATCAGTCCGACGAAGAAGAGAATGGATGGAAGCAGGCCTGTGGCAAACATCCAGCGCCAGTTGTTTTCCACCTCGTGCAGTCCGAAATTTACCAGGTAAGAAATCAGGATTCCCATGGTGATGGCCAGCTGGTAGGCGGTGATCAGGGTTCCCCGGATCTTCCGTGGGGCCACCTCTGCCACGTACATGGGGGAGAGGACAGATACAGCACCCACTGCCAGTCCGCCCAGTACTCGAAAGGCTATGAAGGGACTCTCGTTCCTGGCAAGGGCCATCCCTGCACAGGATATGGCGAAGAAAAGAGCTACTGAGATTAACAGTCGTTTGCGGCCGTATTTTTCTGTGAGAGAGCCTGTCCCAAATGCACCGGCAATGGCACCCAGCAGGATGGAGCTGACGCCCCAGCCCAGCTGAAGTTCATTCCATCCGAAATAGGGTTGAATAAAAGGAATGGCGCCTGAGATAATACCCACATCAAACCCAAACATCAGTCCCCCGAGCGTGGCAACCAGACTGATGAAATAGAGGTATGGCCGGCCCTTCATTACAGTTCTTTAATCTTGACGTTACGGAACCAGATCTTACTACCGTGGTCCTGCAGGCATATTTTCCCCTTCCTTGCAAAGCCGTAATCGGGAAAGGCATCCCATTTGCCACTGTTCCCGTGGGCCCCCAGCTTCCAATCCCATTTCAGGATGAAGTTCTTCCAGCCATCGGTGGTTTTTCCATGCAGCAACATTGCAATAAGATTGATTTTTTTTGTTGGTTTCATCTTTGGGTTTTACGGATTTGCTTTATTCCGGCAGGTTCCAGCCTTCCCGGTAGTTGTGTCTGATATACTCTTCAACAGTTTCCAGGGCGGGAAGACTTACGTATTTGGTATCGAAGTGGGGATGCCCCTCAACCACACTGAAATCGTCCGATTTCACCACCCTTAACTGGTCCCCGGATGAGATGTTGGTGAATTTCATGTTGGCGCCATCCCACTGCAGTTCCCTGTCCAGGCTTTGCAGCCTGACCGCCAGTACACCCATGACCACCATTTCATTGAAGGGTCCGGCCATATCAAAATTCGACATCGACTGCACGCGGTTATCCGGATGCTCCTTGCATGCCCTGATCCAGTCCTGCTCATGGGGCCCATCCTGAATGCCGCCCACGGGATAGTTTTCAACCCGGCGAAGGGTTTCAGGCACCTGAGGTTCTCTCCCGGAGAGTAGTCTCGGATGAATCCCTCCCAGGTTACAGATCAGTTTGTCTTTGGTGCCCACGAAGATGCACCCTCCCATTTCGTCCTCCATGATGGGCTCACCATCGGCCAACTCCAGTGGTCTGGAGGGCATCATGCCACCGTCGTACCAGAAGACTTTTGCCTCGGGCATCTTAACCTTTACCCCGGCTGGCAGTACAGTTCTTTCGGGGAAGGTATACTCCACCACCTCAGCCTGCGGGGCCGATTCGGTATTAACCAGTGTGGACGATCCCTGGACTTTAATGGGATACTCCAGTATCAGCGAGTTGAACACAGGGTTGAGGATATGGCAGGACATATCGCCCAGTGCCCCTGTTCCGAAGTCCCACCACCCCCGCCAGTTCCACGGGGTATAGATCTCATGGTAGGGCCGCATGGGAGCCGGGCCGACAAAGAGGTCCCAGTTGATTGTGTCGGGCGGAGTCATTATCTCCCTGGGCCGTTCAAGGCCCTGGGGCCATATGGGGCGGTTGGTCCATGCATGAACCTCTTTTACCTCTCCGATCTCGCCGGACCAGATCCACTCTTCCACCGTACGAGCCTCCGGAGCTGAGTTCCCCTGGTTACCCATCTGGGTGGCTACCCCGTACTCTCTTGCCAGCTTTGTGAGCAAGCGCGATTCATAAACTGAGTGGGTGAGGGGTTTCTGGCAGTAGACGTGCTTGCCTGCTTTGATGGCGGTGGCAGCAATAGCTGCATGGGTATGGTCGGCGGTGGCAATCATGACTGCATCAATGGAATCGCCCATTTCCTCGAACATCCTGCGCCAGTCCCAGTACTGTCTGGCTTTCGGATAGTCTTCGAAGCATGCCTTTGCATATTTCCAGTCCACATCACACAGAGCTACAATATTCTCAGTCTCCATGGACCTCAGGTTTATATGGCCCTTGCCGCCGATGCCAATGCCGGCAATGTTCAGTTTGTCGCTGGGGGCCACATGGCCCAGTCTGCCGCCCAGTACATGACTGGGAACGATAGTGATTCCCATTGCAGAAGCTCCTGCGGCCTTAATAAAGGTTCTCCTGGGATTTTCAGATTTGTCCATGGTTGTTTAATGCAGTGAGTGTATGACTTAAATGTAGCAAATATTCCATACAAATGGTACAAAGTCCGGCGCTGTTTAAAATACCGGGATACTAAGCTAATTGACTGGATGCTCAATTCACCTGTGGATATCCCAATATATGTAAACGAAAGCCCAAATAGTATATTGACTGCCTTTGGTTATATGGATATTTTTGTGAGATGTTAGTTTCAGACGCAGGCGTGCTATACAGCTTGAGCCGGTGACTGGTTATTGGTCTTTCATAGTTTCTTTATCAGATTATACAACTCGATATGAATAAATTGGAATCACTTGTCAATATCTCGCAATATTATGGAACCAACCCTGATTATGTGATCGCAGGGGGTGGAAATACGTCCTATAAGGATTCAGAAAAGCTGCACATTAAGGCAAGCGGTATTTCGCTTGCTGACATTGAAACAGATGGATTTGTGGTAATGTCAAGGACGCTTCTTGGTCTTATCGAGGATAAAAGCTATCCTGAGGATGCTGGTCAACGGGAAGAAGAGGTGAAACGGGATCTTAAAAATGCAATAATAAGCCCGGCGCATCTGCGACCTTCGGTGGAGACCTCCCTGCACAACCTGATGGATTACTCTTATATTGTTCACACTCATCCCACTCTGGTGAATGCCCTGATGTGTGCAAAGGATGCTGCTTCTGAGGTAGAGGAACGATTTGGGACCGAAGCGCTGTATGTGGAATATACGGATCCCGGATACATTCTATTTAAAAAGATTCAAGAGCAAATCGGTGTGTATTATAAGCAATATGGATTGGCTCCAAAGATTATCTTTTTGCAGAATCATGGGATATTTGTGGCAGCAAATAGTACCCGGGAAATAAAGGCGATCTATGATTCAATTGAAGTCAGAATCAGGGAGCATAAAAATCTGGTGATTCCCCAGGGAGAGACCCAGGAATACCATTCAGTGGCAGCTGAATTTGTGGCTGATTATTTTGCTTCGAGAAAACTGGTTTCAAAAGCCTTCAGAAGTCCACTATCGGATCACTTTGCAGCTGATGAGGTACAATACCTGAAGATCAGCCGCCCCTTCACCCCGGATATCATTGTCTATTGTAAATCCAATTACCTCTTCCTTCAACAAAGTGATGACGGTGAAACGATTGCTGAAAAACTGAAGAAATTTGAAGCTGCACATGGATACTTCCCGAAGGTTATTGTGGAAGAGAATGGTGGCCTTATTCTGGTTGAGGAGAGTGAAAAATCGGTTCAGACAGTTCTGGAGGTTTATTCAGACATGCTAAAAATCAGCTATCTCTCAGAGCAATTTGGGGGCCCAAATTTTATGACCGACGAGCAGATCAGTTTCATCGATAACTGGGAGGTGGAAAACTACAGAAGAAGCGTGGCCAAATCTGTCTAAACCTTGACTGGTGCTTTGCTGCAAAAATTCCCGATGATCAATCATCCAGCGGATTGCAGCCACGATAATTCCTTCCTGGCAGGTGTCCCAATTCAGCTCTGTATCAATGTCAGCTCCTGAAACCTCAATAAGCACAAAAAGTATATCATTTCACACCTTGACACGTATCCAGCCAATTGATACTTTTATCTTTCAAATATTTGCATAACAATTAAAAATGATCAAAAATGGCCTCCAATAAGCAAATGACTTCACGAGAAAGGGTTCTTGCAGCCCTCAATTTTCAGACTCCGGATCGCATACCTATCGACCTGGGCGGATTTCAATCCGGCATTCACAAAAAAGCGTATCTGGAGTTGCTTGCGTACCTGGGTAAGGAGGAGGAGATCGTGATGCTGGATCCGGTGCAACAGCTGGTCAGGCCCAGTGAAGAGGTTCTGGAGACACTAAAGGTGGATATTCGTTATGTGACCGCTAAAGGACCAAAAGGATTTGACGGGACCATCCGTCAGAATTTTAGAAATGGTGAACTCTGGCACGATCTGAAGGATGAGTTTGGGGTGGTTTGGTCCATGCCTGACAAACAGCAACTCTATATGGATATCAGTCACCATCCACTGGCAGAAGCCACTATTGAAGATCTGGCATCTTACCCTTTCCCCGATGGTTCCGATCCTTCGCGCTTCGAAGGGGTAAGGGAAGAGGTGCTGAAGATACAGAAGAATACACCTTATGCAGTCTCTACGGGTATTGGTGGCGTTGTTTACGAGATTTGCTGGTATATGAGGGGACTGGAAAGGTGGTTTACAGATATGTTGGTGGATCCGGAATTTTGCGGGGCGCTGTTGGACAAGGTATTGAAATTTTGGATCGACTACTTTACAGGCTTTATGAAAGAGATTGGCGATATCATCGATGTGGTGATGATCGGGGATGACCTGGCCGGACAGACCGGTCCCCTTTTCCCCCCCGAATTCTACCGCGCTGTGGTCAAGCCCAGACAGAAGAAATTGGTTCAGCATATTAAATCTCTGACCAATTCAAAGATATGGTACCATACCTGTGGTGCGGCCGTGGAATATATCCCCGACCTGATGGACAATGGGATCGATATCCTGAATCCGGTACAAATTACGGCCAGTGGCATGGACCCGGATTTTCTGAAAAAGAGCTTCGGAAAAGAGCTGGTATTCTGGGGAGGAGGGATCGACTCACAACATATTCTTCCCTTTGCCACAACTGAAGAGGTCAAAGACAGTGTTAAGGCTAATATAGATGCATTCAAACAGGGTGGTGGCTATGTCTTTAATAATGTTCATAATATTCAGGCAGGAGTGCCTCCGGAGAATATTATTGCCATGTATGAAGCGGCTTTCGAGTATGGGGTGTACTAGTGAAACTGTAAGCATTCCACATCCACCATGTCCTCTCCTTCGCCCGAAAATTTGAACCAGAGGGAGTGTTCCCCGGTGATTTCTGACACCGGAGCTGTCAGAGTGATCCACTTCATCGATGCTGCCATCTGCATTGAACCAGGAAAATGAAAACTACATTGGGCCGGGTATTGGTTTTCTTTGTGCTGCATGAAATAAGCAGGACATTCGTAAGTATCAGAATTGCGACCACATGATGCAATGAAATATGTTTTTCATATGACTGGTATTTGGATGGATCTGGTATTCTTGATAGTCATATTCTTTACTTTCCCGGCTTTTTCAGGATCCTCCATGGACACCTCAATCTTTACAGGAGTGTTTATGGTATAATCTATATAATCACCTGATTTTTTCCAGCTGATCCGAACCACATTTCCATCGGGTAGTGGGACTTTCCCCGAGGCTTCTTCCAGGTAGCCGGGTACCAGTTTTAGATCAAAGGAATTTTCAGTCCTGTCAAAGGCAGGATGTAATCCGAGGCCATAACGAGATAGCTGCCAGGTGGGACAACCTGCCCACTGGTGGCAATGGGACCAGCGGGTATCGAATACTTCCGTACAGGTAGTGATTCCCTGGTTTAGCATCCAGCCCCAGCAGGTCTTGTACTGATCCAGGATAAAATCCATCTCTCCATTCTCAATCAAGAGGGGATAGGCATAGTGTGCAAAATAGGGGGTGATCAGCCGCGGATTGTTGGCAGCAGGATCAGAAAGGCGTGGTGCATTTTCATTATTGGGGAAGCAGTTAAGCATATGCTGCTTGATGTAGGCTATGGCCTCCCCCATTAATTCAGCAGGAATAAATCCATTGCGCATACCCAGTACAGTTCTGTGGTAGCCAATACCTGTCCAGTTCACCTCTGAAACTTGCAGAAAAGGAGCGTAGTAACTTTCAATGATCGTTTTCATCTGTTGAGCAAGCCCCTTATAATACACTACCATGGAAGCTTTCCCCAGGGCTTCCGACCAGGAGATCATGGCCCTTACGGCATCATAATAGATCAGGTTGAGACCCATATCAGTCTCCCCTTCATTGGGAACATAACCCCAGTCTACAAATGCCCAACCCGCATCCTGACCAATACCATCTTCAGTTCTGTACTTTTCAAAGGCAGCTATGTTATTTTCAGCATAAGGGAAGAGTTCATCCAATAGTGAGCGGTCGCCGGTCGATTCCCAATAATAGAGGTTGGCATTGGTCCAGAGAGCAGCAAAAGTAGAGAGATAACCCAGGTTTCCAGGCGCCAGTCCGGCCACCATCCCATCTTCCCTTGCACTCTGGGCGAAATGTTTTAATCCGCTATGGATGATTCCCAGGTCAGAAAAGGTGGCAGCACCAATCTGCAGACCCACAATACCCACATCGCCCATCCACTGTCCCCGCTCACGTGTGGGATTGTCCACCAGGGCATCCTCGGCGCAAGACATATAGGTCTCAGCACCCAGTTGCCAGATGCGGTTGAGTAAAGGATCTTTACTTTGAAAATTTCCATCTGCCTGCTTATGGTACACCCTTTCCAGGAATTGCTCATCCATCACATGGATCTGATCCGGGGGTGCGATAATATGCATCTCCACAAATCTGCCTGCTTTGGGTGTCAGAGGATGGAAAACCTGTACGCCACCCCTGGCTTTCATATGGATCATATTGTAAGAATCACTTACCGACAGGTTTATCCAGGGAGAGACCCTGTCGTGTTGCAGGGATTCACAAAACGCAAACTCCACCATCGCGCCCTGTGGAAGGTCGAGGGTAAAGTGGGGGGAAACAAGCTTTATCTTTTCCAGGTCATATCTTTTCCAGATGCCCTGGGGAGGCACACTCTCACACTCCAGGTCACGCAGGAAAAACCTGGCTGATGGGTTGTCAGTTTCATATCCGTAGTAGCTGGCCAGTGATCCCGAATCCGTGATTTCAAAAGAGGTGGCAGGGTTTTGAACCTCTGATATTGAAGAGGGGGTAAATTTCCCCAGCTTTCGGGATACGGATGAAGGCTGTTCCCAATTTGTATCGTTAAAATCTGAATTGATCCAGCCATCGGGTTGCAATTGTGTATCGCACCACTCAAGCCATCCGAATTGGGCGCTGATCCTTCGCAATTGAGGGGAGTATCCATCCAGTTCAAGGCATTTCCATTTTACTTCAGTCTCTTCTCCATCCTGAAATAGTTCACAAAAGAGAAAGGGATCAATTCCCTGCAGCATGCGGGTATCCACCCCTTCACTGTGAACCTGGATGGCTATAAGGTGATCCCCGGAAGGTATGCTTCGTTTTCTGACCTGGTAGGTTGGGAACTCAGGACTGTAACGGTCCGGACCTTCGGTCCACAGAATCCCGTCCAGCCATACCCTGTACCAGGATGCGCCTGAAATATGCGTCTCAATTTCAGCATCCGCTGCAAGAGAAAAACTCCCCCGGAATGCCACATGGCTGTCGATAAATCCATCCGGCCCTGCTATATAGGGCCAAAGAAGATCCTGAGAGTATACTTGATGGACCATAAACAGAGTAATCCAAAACCAGGCGATTCTGCATAGGGTCCTGTTCATAATGGCACCTCCAATTCCATTTCCCATCTGGCTTTACCCGTACGATGTCCTTTCGCCCCAATGTTCCTTTGTCTATAGCACTGGGTGTTACCCATATATTGCCCTCCTCATCTTTTATAGAGATATTCCCACCCGATGTGGTGGTTAATTTTGCATTGTAAATGCGTTTGATAATCTCCGTAATATGATCACGGGGATGCTGCAAAACAGCATCTAGTTTTTCCATATTTAAGAGTTCATTACGCTATAAGGGATGGATCCCCTCCAAAGGGTTTCAGACCGAGGTCGATGGCTGGATTGAAGTCAGCATCAATGCCTTTCCATAATACCAGTGCTGCACCAAGGGAAGTAGCATTAGCTACTTCAGATGTGTAGACATTTTTGTCTGGGAAGCGGCTGGCGATTAGTTTAAGGAAGATGGGATTCTTGGCAAAGCCACCACTGATATATAGGTTCCTGGTAGTATCATCTTTGCTAATAATCAGGTCGATAGATTCTTCTGTAAGGTCTACCAGGTCGATGACCAGTTGATGATAGGCTTCTTCAAAGCTGCCGAAAGTCTCTTTGGCGATGGATGTATCCACATAATCCTCGGGAACACCTCCATGAAAGAAGACCCTGTTCCCATCGCTTTTCTTGTTCAGGGACCTTATCATGTCCTCACTCAGTGCAACCTTCTTGTAGTCCGATTTATCCGCACCATACAGGTCATTTAGCCTCTCCACATTCACATCATGAATCTTACCCATAAACAACCTGGATGATTTAACAGGTTTCTGTTGGACACTCATATACGCCAGGCAATCTTTCTTAAGCTGGTCGGCTGTTAACGGCTCCGAATTAAATGGATTCATGGAGATACACCAGGTTCCGGTGGATACCAGGATAAATTCTTCGTCAGAATTCATAAAATAGGGAACAAGAGAAGAAGAACTGTCGTGGATGCCAATACCCACCTCTACCTCGTTGTCAAAAACAGACGAAGGGTAAGTTGTTTCCACCAACTCGGGATCCGGCAGGGTGTCACCCAACTGCTTTGTCCATGGATGGTAGGCCATACGGTCGAAATCCCACAGCCCTGTATGACAACCAATGGAAGTATGCTCTGAAGAGATTTTACCTGAAAGCAGGTATGACAGGTACTGAGGGAAGTGCAAAATGGTTTTGGCCTGGTTAAACAGTTCTGGTTTCTTGTTTTTGAGCCAGAGAGCCTGGAAACCAGAACAGAGCATTCCCAGTGCAGGAGATGCAGTGTTTCTGCAAAATTCAGCTTCACCACCATTCTCTTCGTAAAGTGATTCCGAGATTCCTTCCGGCATGGGCTTTAAATAGTTATAGACTGGTGTTAACCTTTTACCCTGGTCATCCAGGTACATCAGGGATGCTCCATAGGTGGTGAAATTGATGCCACGGACCTCGTAACGATCATCCCTCATGTACTTCGTACATGCTTCCAGTATCCACTTTTCAAGTCTTTCTATATCATCTCCATCAAAACCATCGTCATCGGGAATCTCTTCAAAAATGGTTTCATCTTCTTGCAAAACTCCAAGTGACTTATCAAATACCAGAATCTTTTTATTGGTTTTCCCAATGTCGAATATCAATACTACTTCCTTGCTCATAATTTTTTGTTTTAATTAAGACAGCGGCTCAGAACTTATCCAGGCCGCTGTCTATACCAACTCAAGTTACTACGATATAAAAAAACTATTACTTACTATCTTTTACTTAGAACATCCTTTTCATACTGCTGAATCTCGGTGATAAAGTCCTGGGCTACGGGAACGTCATTTTTCTGACAATAGTAGTCCCAAATGGCACCAAATGGTTTTGTTTTGAGTAATTCCATCATGGCGAGACGCTCAAACAATTGGCCGCCTTCTTCATACTTCAGCAAAATGTCCCTTGGCTCCAACAATGCAAATAACATGGCTTGCTGAGCAGCTCTGGTCCCAACTACATAAGCACCGATCCTGTTGATACTGGCATCGAAAAAGTCGAGTCCCATATGCACCCTGTCCATGGCATTGCAACGAACAATCTCCTGTGCAATAAGCAAGGTGTCGTCGTTCATGGTTACCACATGATCGGAGTCCCAGCGAATGGGCCTGGTTACATGCAGGAGAATCTCAGGCACATACAACAAAGCAGACGAGATCTTATCACCCACCTGTTCGGTAGGATGGAAGTGACCACTATCAAGGCAGATCAAAGTCTGATTTTGTATTGCATATCCCAGGTAGAATTCAGAATTACCTACGGTCATTGCCTCCAGGCCTATTCCGAAAAGCTTACTTTCAACAGCATCTTTAATGTGTTCGGTAGAGTACTTTGTTGTAAAGATTTCATCAAGTGAATCCTTTAGAATTGAACGATGGGTATAACGGTCAACAGGCAGGTCTTTTGAACCGTCCTGGATCCAAATGTTATGAATAGATGGGCTTCCAAGCTGTTTTCCCATCTCGGCCCCAATGGCACGGCACCGTTTAGTATGCTCGATCCAGAAATCACGAATCTCTTTGTTTTTGTGCGAGAGAGTAAGGTCATCGCTGGCTTTTGCATGAGAAAATACGCTGCAGTTAAAATCCATACCAATGCCCTGATCCTTTGCCCAATCGATCCAGCTTTGAAAATGCTTTAGCTCAATCTGGTCACGATCCACGAACTCACCCTGGAAATCCCCATAGATGGCGTGCAGATTCAGCCGTTGTTTGCCGGGAATAAGGCTCATGGATTTCTCCAGGTCCATACGGTGTTCCGGAATGTTGGTTGCTTTTCCGGGATAGTTTCCGGTAGCCTGAATTCCTCCGCCTGAGAGCGAAGAATCGGGAGTTTCAAAACCTCCCACATCGTCGGCCTGCCAGCAATGCAATGAAATAGGGAATTCATCTAATTTATTCATAGCAGCTTCCACATCTACGCCGATCTGCGCGTATTGTTCTTTTGCTGCTTCAAAAGCTTTATTTACAGTATCTGATTTACTCATTTGATTATTTATTAGTGTGTGTTTTTTTCGGTTTTATTCCATGTAAAAAACTTCTTCCAGAGATGTGGAGATCGGTGAATTATCCGGATTTGTTTCCATGATATCGGACATGTATTTCCACCATTTTTTCACAATTTCAGTTTGCCCTAAATCTTGCGAGCCCTTGTCGCCAGCCTGCTTCTGGAAAGCAAAAAGGTAATTTGTTTCTTCGTCAAAGAATATGCTGTATTCAGAGACCCCAGCGTCCTTCAAAAGCTTATGGAGTTCAGGCCAAAGCTCATTGTGCCTCTTTTTATACTCTGCAATCACGCCCGGATTGACTTTCATTTTAAATGCTAATCTTTTATACATGGGTCTGTTTTAAGTAAGTTTGATTACAAAGGTTGAAAGGATCAGAATGAGGATTCCAATGGATAATATCACCAGTGTCTTTTTGTTTACACCTTTCCACTCTTTCAGGAATATTCCCCAAATATTTGCCATAGCGATGTTAAGAGCCATCAGGATACTCCATGAAAATGCCTGCATGGCCTCCGGTACCTGGCTTTTACCCATGCCGTAGAAATGAAACTGAAGAAACCAGAGAAATCCAGCCAGAAAAGTGAATGCCACATTATTAATAAAAACGCCTGCTGAGACTGTGTAATAGTCTTTATAGGTCTTATTTTTTATATTGAGGTAGACACAGTAGATCAGGTTGGTGAAGAAGCCACCCATTAAGATGAAAATCAGGGATGGATTGCTTACAAAAAGAGCATTGGTGCCATGTGCAGCTGCAGCTTCCTCAATAGGAATTCCAACCTGAAATCCAAAAGCAAAGCTGGCACTCATTACCCCTGAAAGAAGAGCAATAAGAAGACCTTTCTTCAAAGCAAACTCCTTAACTGCTGCTTTTCGTTCTTCCTCAGACAGGTTTTTATTTTTAAGTGCGCCTGCAAAACCAATAAGAGCAATGCCCACAAGTGCTACAGCTACACCAACCAGGGTAAGGATACCGGCCCTGGATGAAAATAATTCGTCACCTGCAACAAAAGCTGGAATCAGGGTTCCCAGTGCAGCACATAATCCCAATACAATACTTTGTCCCAATGCGATGCCCATATAACGGATGCTCAGTCCAAAAGTAAGTCCGCCTATACCCCACAGGGCTCCAAACATAATAGAAAGCCACTTGGCACTGGAAGGAGCATCATGAATGATGTCCATCAGGCTTCCTGAAGGAACAGTGATGGAAGCAAATATCCATGGAATAATGATCCAGGCTGCTAATCCCTGCATGATCCAATAAGATTCCCAGGACCATTGTTTCACTTTTTTAAAGGGTACATAGAAACTTGCTGCTCCAAGACTTCCGATGGCAATAAGTAGTATTCCGATCATGAGATAATAATTATGATTTGTTTCTCAAAAATAAAGGATTCACATAATGTAATCAATGAATAATATGGCCTATTGTTTGCACAAAATGAGACAAAACCAAAATGAATGTTACAATTAGTCAATAGGATGATAATTGGTTGCTTTTTCGTTAAATCATTGGTGGCCCGCTAATAATTGGATATATTGTTACCTTTAACTGATAATCATTTTTGAGTAAATTCAGGATCAGTGGAAGATTTCTTTAAATACATCAATCCGGGGCAGGAAGATAAGGATTGGGGCCTTTTTTTAAATTGTGCAGGAAAGGCAAGTATTAAGCCAGGATTGATCTATCCCCCAACCGCGCATCCTTCAGGTTACTATTTTACCTACGAAAACGGCCGGACGCTCAATGAATATCAGATCAATTATATTACTGATGGAGCTGGTGTCTTTGAGAATCAAGAAGGTAAGTTTAAGGTATGTCCGGGATCTCTCATATTTACCAGACCTGGAGAGTGGCACCGTTATAAGCCCACAAAAAGTATCGGTTGGGTGGAACAATATGTGGGTTTTTCAGGATACATTGCTCATCAGATGTTTGGGAGGCCATGGTTTACAAAGAAAAATTCAGTAGTAGAAGTGGGCAATAGTGAAGAGATCATCGATACTTATTTTAAGATCTTTAATTACACTAAAGAAGAGAAGCCCGGATACCAGCAGGTGGCTGCTGGAATGATCATGAAATTGCTCGGATTTATTGTTTCCATGGACAAGCAGAAGGATTTCAGTGGGAAGAGGGTGGAAAAAATAATCCAGAATGCCTGTTTTACCATTCGTGAGAATGTGGAAGCTCAACTTAATTTCCAATTATTTGCCGAGGAAAATAACATAGGGTATTCCTATTTCAGAAAAATGTTTAAGAAGTACACAGGGGTTCCACCGGTTCAATACCACCTGGATCTGAAAATATTACGAGCCAAAGAAATGCTGTTGTATTCTGATAAAAGTATCAAGGAGATCAGCTATGACCTGGGATTCCAGTCCATCTACTATTTCAGCCGGATTTTTAAGAACAAGTTGAGTGTCTCACCTTCCGAATTCAGGAAGAGTGGGAAGATCGCTCATTCTGGAAATTTTACTGATCTTGTCTTGTAATTATGTTTTATTGTTTAATAGCCAGGTCTTTGGCCTTTTATAAGTTTCAATAAACGTTTTAGGTATCGGGCCTTCCTTTTTCCCACCATATAAATTCATATCCCGTTTAATTCTTCCCGAATAATTGGAAAAAGCTCCCGAGCACACTTGCGATTGTTCTGACGTACCTGAGTATCTTTTTTAATTAAAAAACAAAGCATATCGTATTCACTAATAGTTATAACTAATAGTGATAAACATCCTTATATTAGTCAAATGCCAAACCACTCTGACGCCTGATGTACAAATGATCAATGGTTCCTCTCCCTTTACGAGTAACCAGAAACTCTACAATTTCGGCAATCTCTTCAGGTTGGATCAGCTGCTCAGTATCTATATCCGGCCTCATCTCCCGCACCATCTCAGTATTGACACCTCCGGGTGAAAGTAAGTGAACCTTAATTCCATCTTCCTGGACCTCCTTTGCCAGTACCTTGGTAAAACCTGTCAGGGCATGCTTTGAGGAAGCATATGCTGCCTGGTGTGCATAACCTTTAAAGCCTACCACTGATCCAATGTTTATGATCATCGGGTTGGAGCCCTTTTTCAAAATTGGGATGGCTGCTTTACATAAGAAAAAAGGAGCACGGGCGTTTACAACATGCATCCTGTTCCAGGTTTCAAAATCCGTTTCTGTAATGGCTCCCGAATGTGCCATTCCTGCATTGTTTACAAGCACATCGATCTGCCCAAAGTGTTCTACAGTCTCTTTAATAATGTCTGTCGGAGCATTTTCATCGCTAAGATCTGCCTCAATGGCAAGGCACATCCCCCCGTTTTTCTCTATTTCGGATTTCAGTTGATCGAGAAAGAGAGCAGTACGACCTACAATCACCAGGTTGTAGTGAAGTTCAGCCAGCTTTAAAGCGATGGATTTACCAATTCCTCTGCCTGCGCCTGTGACAATTGCTGTTTGCATATTATAGATATTTCTAATAATTTCATGGAGAGTTAGTTTCTGAGCAACATAGTTCTCTATGGAAGCTCCACTAAATTTACTGAATATTTCTATAGAATAAATACTTTTACGATGTAGTCAAGAGAGAGAGTTAAGTGTTTACAGCCGAGTCGGTTATGATCGCATTCCTGTGAAGCATGAAGGCACGCCAGAAATTTATAAGATGATGATAGACCATTTCGGTCTTTATAATATGGACCAACCAGGGCGAGGATCATGTAACGGTTCACTCCCTGGGTAATGATAAAATGCATGTCTACGAAACAGGTACAGAATACCCACCTCTAATTTTATTAATGATGAAGAAGAAGTCCAAGGGTAGAATTTATAAATTTTCATTGTTATTCCTGTGGCTGTTTGGCACAGCTCTTCTGGTCTCCGGACAGGAATCCACCGGTATTACGCTCTCGCCAGATAGCTATTTGCAATGGTCTGCTGAAGGAGATGGTAGCTTTGAGCTCAGGGAAAATGAAGCTTCCTCCGATCTCAGGGGCAGAGCTCCTTCACACAAACTCTACTGGATCCCCGGCAATGATTCAGCAGAAGGCAGCCTCAAATCCCCGGCATTTTCCATTGAACGTGCGATTCAGCAATTTGATGTGGCAGGCCTGTCTGGGTTCAACCATAAAAGGCAATCGGAGTCTGTTCGAATAAGACTTCGGGACAAAAAGGATGGGAAACTTCTGAGGGAGACCATCACCAATGGGTATAGTTTTCTGAGTACAGAAAGGTGGTATACCCCCGATCTTTTGGGGAAGAAGGTATACATTGAGATTGATGCCCCTGCACTGAAATCATTTTTCGATGTGCCTGATGTATGGATGGCGTTTGACAATTATCACCAGGCTGACTTTCCCCGGATGGAGAATCCCGTGGAGGTAAAACTACAGGGTCTCCCTGTGGATGAAAATGCCCGACTCACCCATTGCAGGAGCATACCTTTCCTGGCTGCCGATCCTGGATCCAGGGGACCCACAATCAGGAAAACAGAGGGTCTCAGGGAGACCATCGCGATAAATGCCCATGCAGATGCGCTTTACCTCCTGGGAATGATTAACCAGGGTTGGGAGAATGGGGTGGCACACTGGGGAGAGCATACCGAAACACTCTGGGAAAGAGAGGACCAGGTTTACATTGGAAAGCAGCTGGGAACCATGGTGATTCACTATGCAGAAGGGAATGCGGATAGCATCCCGCTTATTTTTGGATCCAATATGTGGTTCTCCAATCACTGGACCCATGGGGCAAGTCATGATGTATCTGTTCCTACCAAAGAACCATTTGCATCGCGACCTGATTACATGTCGGTACTTAGGACTACATTACTGATAAAGGAGGATATCTATGAAGGTTCCTTTGCATCCGATTACAAGCACTACTTTCTCTCCATCAAACCGGGATCCCAATTGATTTCATCCATCGAAGTTATTGATGATCCAGGTACCAGGGGACGACCCATGATTTCTGCCATTACCCTCCAGGGAAAAATGCAGAAAGGACTTTTTGAGTTTAAAAAAATGGAGGTGTCTGCAGCCGATTTGGAACCTCGTCTGGATGTAAGCAATCCTCCCGAATACGCCGAGGATGCCTCCAGGCTGGCTCAACTATTATATACAAGAGAGGCAGATATGCCAGGTGATCCGGATAAGGTGCTGATCCCTGAGTCACTGGATGCAACCTCCATTCGATTTATGGGAGGCAAAGAGGCTGTCTGGCTAAGTAATGTATGGGCTGCCAACCTGGCTCAGATCCATGAGAAGTTTGATCCAAAAACAGGTTATTTTCGGGAGACAGGTGCTGATTGTCCTTTTTATGGGGGATACTCAGGTCTGGGTACCTGGAGTACCCAGGGCATTTACCCTGCTGCTTACTCCCGGACCAGTGACCATTTTGCCACCCTTGCCATGCGTCACATCAACCTGCCCCAGCGGGAAACTGCTTTTGTGGACTTCTGCGACACCTGGCTCTATTTTTACCGATCCAACCGAGATCCGGAAAAAGGTCCGCCCAATGACCTGCTTGACCTGGACCGCTATCCCAAAGATGCCCCCCCCCACTGGTCCATGGAACTTAGCAGGCCACCCACTACCGGCGGGCAATTAAATGTAAATGAAATCCATGGAGATGAAGAGATGGATGGCCACGCTTCTACCATAGTGGCCAGGTGGTATGCCTGGCGCCTTCAGGGAGGAAGCTCTGGCGATTGGTTAAGGGGGAAAAGAGAGGATGTATATGGATACAGTCGGTGGGAGAGTACCAGGGATGCAGCTGAATTTATATGCTGGTTGATGGACTATACGGGCCGTGATATGGTTTATTCTGAGGGTGAGTTTACAGGATGGGGCGGAATCGGCAGGGATTTTTGCCTGGTACCCAAAGGGATGTCAAAAGAGACCGATCCCGACAAGATCAGGGAGAATTATGCCAATGCCAATATGTATGAACCCTATCCCAACTTTGCCTGCATGACCGCATTAAATTGTGCTGCAGAGATGGCCGATGCGGTAGGCGAAGCTGAAGAAGCGGCTAGATGGAGACAGTATGCACTGACCATTCGCAATGGCATGGTTAGACAACTGGTAGCTGGAGATTTTAATAACCTGACCTGGAGAATCTCACCCTATTCGGTACTGACCACCTTTCAGGACAGGTTGGTGCAGACCTGGTTCTCTCTATACCTGGATGGTCTTGATCCAGGCCGTTGGGATCAGGAGATGCTCTCGATCACCCGGAACACTTTCCAGGAGCACATGAAAATGCCCTATGGACACGCCCCGGTACTGGCCATGGGTTACGGACAGGGCTGGCTGACCCACGCCTCCCTTCTGCTGGATGAAATGGATCATGCCAGCAAGCTGCTGGTCAATACGGCCCGCTATAGTTACGACAAGAACATGGAGTATGTAAATGAATCCACAGGTGTGGATTGGCGCAAATGGCGCTGGATCGTACCTGAAGGAGCTAACCTTCTCCCCGATGGAAGCTGGCACCGGATCAACGACCTTTCCAACGGGGCCAACCAGGGACCCGTGATGCATGCCATTGAAGCCAGCGCAGGAGTGGATGACACCGATCCGGATCACATCCGGATCATGCCCAGGGTACCCGATCCCATGGAAGGTATAGAGGTGAGCAATCATACGCTGCTTTTGCCGGATGGAGTCGGGTTCAAGAAGGCGAAGTTGGATTTCAGGTATGAAAAAGGGGGGTCATTTAGATTCTCCAGTTCTGATCCCATACCAACACTCTCTGTTCGATTGGGCCCCTGGTCAGATCAAAAGTCGGCACAGGAGAGCATGGATCAGATTTTGAAAGAGGGCCACACATGCCGGCTGGAGTCTGTAGGAACCTACAAAGGAGAGACAGCCTGGTGGATCTGGGTGGAAGAGCTTTATAAACTAGATGCATTAATCATTAACCAATAATCATTCACCACATTATGGTTCCAAAAGTTTTATTATCAGGTATTTCCTATCGATTCCAGGCATTGCAGAGCTTGCTGATGATCAGGATATTTACAGCTGTGCTTGCACTCCACATGGGGACATGCGCCTGGACCGCAGATCGCATATGGACCAACCAGGGACCGGACAACGGAACCGTGCACTCCCTTGGGAATGGGAGGATGCTGGTCTACGAAACCGGTCCCAATGTGACGACCATCTATCCAGGTCCCTATACATCTCCATCGATTTATAAACTATTGCTGGTGGATGATCGCCCGGTGGAAGTTGTTTCTGAGCGAGAAACAGGATCAGCCATCTGGCAACATTCTGTAGGTGTTGATGGAACAAATCTGGGCTTGATGACAGATTTTGTGGATGCGGAACTGCCATGCCTGATCAGGCATCTTGATCTGGAGAAGAGGCTGCGGTTTCGACTGGAGCTAATTCCTGATTTGCAGGTGCAGGTGGTCAATTCAGCTGAAGGAGGTAAGCTAATGATCCGAATGGATCCTGGAGAACGGATCTACCAGTACTATGTCTATCCAAAACCACTTTACCATCAGATCGCCTGGAAGGGGAATATGAAAGTAGAGCGTTCCAAAGAGAATCCTGATGTATACCATCTGGAAATTGAGAGTGGGGAAACAGAACTCTATTTTATAGGCGGACCCGAATTCTCGGAAGTAAATGAGCATGCAGAAGGTGTAGCCGAAGCAGGCTATGCCGGTCTTCTGGAGAGAACCAGGAATTGGTGGAAGCAATTTACTCAGGAAAGAACCGATTTTGAGGAACTTTTCCCAGACCATCTTCCGGAAAGAGAGAAATTGCTCAGAACCATTGATGATGTTTCGGTGATGATTCGCACTCAGCAAGCTGCAGAAGGCGCAGTGATGGCTGGCTATCCCTATCCATTGGGCTATGTAAGAGATCAGTACGGGGTTTCACGCGGATACCTGGCTTTGGGTTATGTGGAAGAAGCGAAAAACATCTTACAATTTTATTGGGATGTTTGGGATAAAACCGGCGAGATACATTGCGCACAGGGAATAGGGGTGGATGGTATTTTTCACATTCATGAGAATGATGAGGTGGAGAGCCCCGGCTACCTGATTATGCAGGCATTTGATCTCCTGGAGAAGACGGGGGACCAGGTGTTTGTTAGATCCATATTCCCCATGCTTGAATGGTGCTGGGAAGTGCAGAAGAAACATCTGATCGGGAACATGCTTCCCTTTAATGGGGATGAGACCTATGTGGCCGGGGGCATACTTCCCAGGTCGGCCCTTAATGATGGCTCTTCCGAAGCCACCATGCTTTTTATCGACGGAGGTGAGAAATTCCTGGATTGGATTGGAACCCAGTATTTATGGGACCGGAATAAAGTGGAGTCTGAAAAGGAGCTTCTGGCAGCGGTCAGAAAAGATTTCCGGAAAAATTTCTGGATGGATGGCCAATTGATCACCAACAATCCGGAGAGGGCCTCCCTGGGTGAGATGCCTCAGTTCAGACATGGGGTTTGCGAACGCGGAGGCCCCGATTGCCTGGTTTACAGGACATATGGATTTGGAGGGATCGACTGGACTCAGCGGGATGCCCATGGGCGTTATCAGTGCATGAACTGCCTCTCCCTTGGACCATTGGCAGAGGGAGATAACACC
Organism: Bacteroidota bacterium; assembly: GCA_024244665.1. The sequence continues at coordinate 29,332 of JAAEOI010000458.1, forward strand.
ATCTATAAGCTGGTTAGTGTGAGTTTGACCCCTCTCTATTTTCAATCGAATCTGTTGACTACGGAGGAATTAAAGCCGGTAGTGGATGGGATCTATAACTCTTTTCAGGAAACAGGCGTACTGAGCTCAAGAACTTCTGCAGCCTCAATGGATGAAAATCAGCGATCGGTGGGGTATGATTATGGCCTGGTTTTGTTCGCCATGCTTCAGACCGGTAGCAAAGGATCGGAGGATGTGTATCTAAAAACAGTTGAAATAGTAGATGAAATAGGAGCCTGGAGTGAATATTACCTGGGCTCTGTACCCAGCGGAACTCGTTGCAGGCCCTGGGAGAGTGCCATCAACCTGGAAGCATTAATCGAATTTGCAAAACAATACACTGAATGATGAGGACCAGGGCAGGGTAATTGCTGTGGCCACCTCAAAGCCATTATCCAATCTAAATAATTAAGAAAATGAAAAATTGCCTGGTGATTATCGCCGCCCTTCTGTTTGCATTGTGTTCCTGTGGGACCGGATCAACAGACCTTAGAATCCATTCACAGGCAGGGGAAGAACCTTCGGGTGATTTTATACTCAAGGTGAATGAACAGGAAGTTTTTGTCTACCAGGCGAGGGTATCTGCCTACCCGATCAATCAGGTCTGGCCAGGGTATCAGCGCCCCATGGATCAGACAGAATTAGCCTCATTTGCTTATTTTGATTGTGATGGTACTGTTACCGTGGAACTTATTTCCACCAGGCCAGTTCAAAAGGTCACCATTCGGCCTTTATCCTACGGAATAGAGCCTGAAATTGATGGCAATACCATCCGGTTTAATCTGCCTGGCCCTAAAAAAATAGTGGTGGAGGTGAATGACCGGCATCATGCCTTCCATCTTTTTGCCAGCCAAACTGAATCTGAGAAACCCGATCCCAACGATCCGGGTGTATATTATTTCGGACCAGGCATTCATGAAGCAGGTACCATAAGCCTGAAAAGTAATGAAACAGTTTATATTGAAGCCGGAGCCATTGTCCATGGTAACATTGAAGCTACAGCTGTTAAGAACATTAAGATCGCTGGACGCGGGATACTGGATGCCAGTAAAATAGGGAGGTTTGATGCCAGGCAAATGGTAGCACTGGATCGTTGTGAGGATGTATCCGTGGAAGGGATCATATTCCGGGATCCCCACATCTGGACTTTGATAGCAAGAAACTGCAGGGATATAAAGATCTCAGACCTTAAGCTTATCGGACTCTGGAGATACAATGCAGATGGGATCGACCTGGTGAATAGCCAGAATGTACAAGTAGAGGATTGCTTTGTCAGGGCCTTTGATGACAACATTGTATTAAAAGGAATGAAAAGGCGGGATCAGAAGATGGAGGGATCGAGCTTGCGGAATATCGAAGTCCGAAACTGTGTCCTTTGGAATGACTGGGGCAGGGCTTTTGAAATAGGGGCAGAGACAGTGGCAGATTCCATACATAATATCCGGTTTCTGGATTGTGATGTTATACACTTTGTGCATATGGCCATGGATATCCAGAACGGGGACCGGGCCCTGGTCACCGATGTACTTTTCGAAGATATCAGGGTGGAGGAGCCCATTCTGGACCAGGCTCAGATTGCTGATCATGTCTATCTCACTGATGAAATCGGGAGGCTGGTAGACCTGAATATTCGGGCCAATAACTACAGCAAGGATACCATTCGGGGAAAAATTGAAAATATTACTTTCAGAAACATCACCTACAATGGGACTCACTTCCCGATTACCACCATGGAGGGCTTGAGTAGTGCGCATTCAGTCAGCAATATTGATTTTGAAAATATCATAATCAATGGCGAAAAAGTTCGCGACCAGCAAGGGCTAAGGCTTCAATCCAGTGACTATGTGAGCAACATAAGCGTTAAATAAACCATTTCCATATGAAAAATCCTTCTCTCTTACTGGCTGTATTCGCCTCTTGTTTCGCATTCTCCTGCCAGACGGCTGATAACCCAATGTTGAAAACATCACCGGCACCACAACCCTATTCGTACATCCAGGCAAAAGCTTCGGTTTCAGAGGTTCCGGAGTCACCTGATCCACTAGTGGCCTGGAGGTGGGAAGATCCTAAAGCTGCCGATCCCCTGGAGATCTATACCCTTCCCCCCGTTCAAATCTCAAGTACACAGCCCGGCTCTTTTGGGAACCTGGAATCTATGGCCCTGGGAAAAGAGCCTATCTCCGTAAATGGAATAGGGGATATAATGATAGACTTCGGACAGGTAAATGCTGCCTGGCTGGAATTTGATTCGGACGATCTCAAGGGAGAGGTGGAGATGAGTATCAGCGAGTATAATGAACCGGCCATTCTGAATGCCGGAGCCCAGCATCGATTTAAGACTTTAGAGCCGGTAAAGCATGGAAACACCTATCGACTGGAACTAAATGAAGAGCTCTATGAGGGAGTCAGATATGGATGGATTCATGTGCGATCTTTTGAATCGGAATGGCACATCCATGATATCAGGTTGGTCTGCCAGGTAAAACCCACCAATTACGAGGGCAGTTTTAGCAGCAGCGATTCTGGACTTACAAGGATCTGGTACACCGGGGCTTATGGGGTTAAATTGAATTTATTGAAGGAGTTTTTTGGTGCCATCCTGATGGAACGAAGCGACCGCTTTTCCTGGACCGGCGATGCCTATACCTCCCAGTCAGCAGCATTGGTAGCCTTTGGGAACCAGGGCTTCGTCCTGACCAACCTTCATCACACAGCGGAACAGGACAACGGCATACTGAGCTATTCCATGTACTGGATTCAGAGCCTGAAAGATTACTATGATTACTCGGGCGACACCACCACGCTCATTCAATATATTAAGAATGCCAGGTTTAAGCTGGATAGGGCCTATACACACTATGGGACCAAGCCCAGGCTCGGATTTTACGGATGGGATGAAAGATTGGGTGCCGGATTTGAAAACAACAGTTGTGAAGAGTCCCAGAACGCATATAAAATGCTATGCATCGATTCCTGGCTCGATTTTGCCTCCATGATGGAAAGCATTGGTCGGAAAGAACTTGCATCCATCTATAGGGGATATGCAAAGGAAAAAATAAGTGAGCTACGCAAGGATAAGGATTGGTACCGCGATTTTGGGATCCATGCATCGGCTGATGCCATCAATGCAGGCTTTACTACAGGGCCGGAGCAGAAGGCCATGTTTGAAACTGTATTTAAGGACCGCCTGAACAGGGTGTCCTACTCGCCATTTAACCAGTACTTTATCATTCATGCCCTGGCGCGTATGGGGAGGTATGATGAAGCCATGGAAACCATAAAGGATTGCTGGGGAGGACAACTGGAGTATGGGGCCACTACCTTCTTTGAGGTCTTCAGACCCTCATGGAACCTGGCATTGGACTATAACGATGCCCCTCCCAATAACCAGTGTGGATATACCAGTTTTTGCCATCCCTGGGGTGGGGGTGTGGTGAACTGGTTGTCCGAAGAGCTACTGGGCATTAAACCCACCCTTCCGGGATTCAGGCAATTTGATGTAATGCCATTTCCCACAGAGGGTGTTAACCAGCTGAAGGGTTCTGTCCCAACTCCACATGGCACCATCCAGGTAAAATTGGATATGGACCAGGGCAGACTTCAGGTAGTGGTTCCTGAAGGTCTGACTGCCAGAATCGGTGTCCCCACACTGGGTAAGAAGATAGAAACCATGCTCTTGGATGGCAACATCGCGGACTTTAAGTCTGATAGCAAGGAGGGTTTTGCCGTGATTGAAGGAATTGAAGCAGGAGATCACCTGATAGAATTTACCCATCTGGGTGAAGCTCCGGTTTATACAGAGATGAAGATGGAATATCCCGTTCCCACTGTATTGGAAGATACCCTCACATCAGGTGACTGGGGAGGTGTTTATGGCTCTGAGGGCTATATTTTATGTGCATATCTGAGGGATGGAGATACGGTGCAGGATTTGCGAAACTTACCCGCTTATGTGAGTGAAGTTAAGTATTCAAAGCAGCTGGGTCAACAATGGGTGGATGGGGTGAAGGACCATAGGGCTCCTTCCCCGGGAGACAGTAATGAATACCCAAGGAACGCAGGAGCCATTTATACCCAGGATCCACTGGCCACCCTTCAGACCATGACGGTGGATATCCGGATGGATGAGGGAAAATCCCATCAAATTGCCCTCTATTTTCTCGACTGGGATGAGGCCGGTCGCAGAGTGGCAGTGGAAATGTTCGACCTGAATTCCAAAAGGCTGTTGGCACCGGTGCAGGTGGTCAGGGATTTTGCAGGTGGAAAATACCTGATCTATTCATATGATGGGCCGGTTCGATTCCGGATCAACCATGTTCGGGGGCCAAATGCCACCTTAAGTGGAATCTTTTTTGATTAAACAGGGCTACCATTTTGTGTAAATGAAAGCCCATTGAAGGTATTGGTTTCATAAACGCCAGGCCCTATGTTTGATTTTATAATCCCCACAGATGAAACTGAAGCTCCTCACATTATTATTTTTTGGTCTCGTACTAAAATTTGGGCGGATAGGATTGTCCCGACAAACCAGAGTGGTATTTTGATACGGGACAGGAGTGCTGGACCCGGACTCAGAACCTTTCAGGCGAAGTGACAGATTGAATTCTGGACCTCACAATTTTGGATCATGATTCGTTTTCCTTATTCGTTGTTTATCAATGAGAAACTACAATTAATTTTTGTACGGTCACATTGGGACCGGATATGGTATGTGCGTCAAAGAGCAACTCCTTGCTTTGGGCCATTGCCGCGGCATCAATATACACAACTGCCTAAGATGAATTGGGTTCTTTGCTTTCGTGAACGATTTTCGGAGTTACCCTGAGCAGCTCATCAATCAGATCTATTTCCAGCTTTGGCGCAGATTTCAATTGGTTCGATTGCATATACTCCAGGATACTTTTCAGGAGCTGATGAGAGCTCTCCGGGTGCTCATTATCATTGAGCAAATCAATATTGCAGACCATTAACCCACCACTACCAACCCGGGCCTCCATCAGGACTGAGAGCTTGTGATTGGTATTGAAATCAGGGACGAACTGGATAATGGGATTGAATTCCTGAGGTATTTTGTCGATTACCAGTGCCTCGGAATGATCCAGAAGGGAATGCCATTGCCAATCTGAATGAAAATCTGTTGGGAATGCTTTCAGGGCCGGATGACTGGGATCACAAAGGATTCCCATGACTTTTGGTTGCTTAAATAGCTGGTAGGACCAGAACACAGGGTGCCACCTTGATTTTTCTACATTTTCCAAAGTTTCATGTTCAGGGATGACCAGTACATTTCCACCATTCAAAAGGGTTTTCCGGGCCTCAGTATTGAATTGATCTGTTACCAGAATCCCTTTGGGGATTTCGGGGGCCTTTTCATCTGGGTAGACCCAAACCTTCCAGGAATTACCCACATCTGTGCCTGGAATTGAGATCTGGATGGTAAGCTGTTCCGGTTTTTTGAAACGTGACAAATCAGCTTCAATGGTTCCAAGTCCGGTTGTGGTTTCCGTGGGAATGTCAAGCACAGGGAATTCACCCGAGAACATCACTTTTCCTTCCTGGTTCAGCACCTGCCAGTGAACCGGTTTTTGATGGAGGTCCTCCTTCCCATAATGCGCAATTTCCCCCTTTGCCTTCAGTACCTGGTTGTTGGTGTAAACAAATCCGGGCATGCGAATCAGGGGAACAGTGGCACTGCAAAAACGGCGAAAACTCTCAGAACTGATCAATCCCTTTGATTCCAGAAAGGGGTCCAAAACCCCGACAATGGCTACACCCTGCCCGGTAAAATCCTGCAGCCCCAGCAATTGAAAACCAGCCACATTGGGTGTGCGTAACTGTGCTTCGATATTCTCTTTATAGATTTCTACAAGAAAAGCACCGGAAGCTCTGCGGAAATCCTCGGCCTGGTTAATCATTCCCTTCTCTTCGAGAGATTCGCGGAATACTTCGAAATTCCGTGCCTTCAAGTGCCCGGAGTACTTTGTGATCTCACCAAAATCCGGATACATGGCAGGCTGTCCCACCTCATGGGTTATCAGTGGCCGGTCAAGCTCTTCTATTACTTCCCTGTAATCCTTAAATGGGTAGATCCCGCGGCAAACCCCTTTCCCTGTACCGGCCGCATTAAAATAGTCATCATTACGTTCCATACCTGCTGGTTGGGTTGTTGAAGTATAGAGGTGCCTTGGATCTTTTTTTCGGAGGTAATCCACCAGGTATGCCAGAAAAGGGTCAGATCCATCCCCCAGCTCGTTTCCCATGGACATGAGACAGAAGGAGGGATGGTGGCCATAGGTGTCGACGATCCTGTCTGCTTCAGCCAGGATGTAAGATGCCCTTTCCGGAATGAATCCTACCAGTCCAAAACCATCCCATAGGGGCGGCTCCACCAGCACAATAATACCCAATTCGTCTGCTGCCTGAAAAGCAGCCTCCGGAGGACACCAGGAGTGAAAGCGTACATGATTAAGTCCGTAATCCTTATAGATCCCGAATACCTCTGCCCATCCCTCTTTTTTCATGGGCGGATACCCGGTCAACGGAAATATACAGCAGTTCACTTCCCCGCGTAAGAAAATGCGTTGTCCGTTGAGCTCGAAATGCTGATTAACAGCCTTGAAATCACGTAATCCGAAGCGTAGTGCTTTTTGATCCTTTCCTTCAATGGTACTGAGCGAGGCTGTAATCCCATATAATTCGGGATTGAATTCATCCCAGTAACGGGGCGACTCTCCAAACGGAACCGTGACCTCAATAAGGGTATCTTTCCCATGGAAAGAAAAGCTAATCTCCCGGCTATGGTTCTCATCCGGCAATCCAAGCAGCTCAAAGTTACACGCTGCTTTGTTACCCGTCTGGTTTCCAAAAGCATTGCTTATCCTGGTGCTGTTTTTTGCAAAGTCCGGATAGGCCTGGAGTTCTCTGATCCATACCCTGGGTGTGCTGATCAATTCTATGTTCCCAATCACACCATTCCAGTTGGTCTGGGTCTCTTCAGTGAGCGCATGGAGCCACAACATATTTCCGTAAGTGTGTCCAAGATTGATCTTCACCTTATTGTCCACATGGATCGTAATGCAGTGTTTTCCGGGCCCGAGCAGACCGGTGAGGTCGTGTATATGTGGTGTGGAAAGGCTGTTCCGGGTTGGGGTATGCACACCATCCACATACACGGTTGTTTCCCGGTATGCTCGTTCCAGGTACAGCTCAATCCTCCTGCCAATCCACGAATCGGGGATCTCTACCTCTTTCTGGTACCATGCCGATCCCACATAACGGGTTCCGCTGGTTAGTTTGCCCATATGTATCTCCCTGACCGGGTTCCCGATCCCCTGTTCATCCAAGGAGCCGGGCAGTGTAACTTCATCTGGCAGGACTTCGTTGAACCAATCAGAAGCTTTCCTATCATGGCTATTGTTGTATAATTACTCCCCTGTTTCGTTTAGCCAGCTATTGTACGCTTTGTTTAACTCTTTTGCACCTGGTGTTTTTGCATCTGGATTTAGATGAGTCTGATACTCCCAGCAGGCAAATCTCGTGGCATAGGGACTTAGAATTTTTAATTTATCCAGTAACATTTCAGGGGAGATGCTCTGGAAAAGGTCGATCCCCGGACGATCCTGGAACCTTATAAACAGCTCAATGGTAGCCCATAGCTCCGCACCGTGTTTGTCAAACACAGGTTTAACAGCAGCAAAGTAGTCGGTTAATTCATCCAGCGGGGCGGTCGAATCCTGGAAAACATATACATCTATCCCGTCTACCTGGCATAATATGGTATCCCATTCTGCAGCAGTCTGGGCAGGAGACAGAGCCTCCGCTTCGCCCAACGTAATCCTTGAGGGGAACCATGGTGAAAAAGACACTTGCTTATCAGGGGTTAATTTCTTTAGGAATCGGGGTAATTCCCTGAGTATTACCATGATATCACCACGATGAATCCGGTCGCCTGTTTCATGGGGAATATACCATCCCCAGAAATTGGAGAAGTGCCCATAACGCTGGTTTAGTTCAGTGAAAAACTTCTTATTAACCTCCAGATCCAGTTCCGGATCCCATGTTCCACCTGTAAACTGATTATGATAAGTATATGCTACTCCGGAGAGGCCAACCTGCATGTTTCGTTCAAGGGCCATCTCAAATGTGATGGCATACCAATCTTTTCTGGTAGGATCTTTCAAAACCTTTGAGGGAAAATATGCTTTTTCTCCAAATCCTCCTACAATCAGCACAGTATTGAATCCATCGTTTTTCATATTATCAAGGATCCGGCTGAGTTTTTCTTCAGTCATCTTCTCTTCGGATGGATACTCGTGTGTTGGCGGTCCCAATAACAGGGGAGATATTTCAATACGATGCGTACTAGTCTCAGGCTCTTCAGCAAATACGCTGATAGAAATAGTCATTATGGAGAGACACAACAGCTGACAAATTGGTTTCACTTTGATAATTGGTTTCATCTGTAATTATTTTTCAGCAGTAACCGCTACAAGTCCGATTGCAGGATCAATGCCTTTGGTTGATATGGTTAGTGATTTTACCTGTCGGGATTTCCTCAGGTCAATTTCAATTACATTCATTGTCACCCCACCAACTTCAACAACCGTATTTGTCCAGAATTGACGCTGTGGGAAAAGGGGAGGTTTTGCAATTTCCCAATCAGCACAGTTTTCTTCGAGCAAAGGCAACAATTGATGGCGGTCGGCCCGTGGAGCATCACCGGTTCCTAACCGATACATCCAGTTCAATGGAACGAACCAGTCCAGATCGCCAGGAGAATACAAAGTCCGCGATATAACCGTTTTGCCTATTGCGGGATTTTTCTTTGCTTCGTTTATCTCAACATCTATACGTGCGATTTCAGAAAACACATCATGGTTTCGTATAAATGGTATGACCAATAAGTAGATCTTTTTATACGATTCTGATTCCAGATCCAGTGTAAAGGCCTGCTTCCCTGTTTTGGCAGAAACCGGTACAAAGCGTTGCTTGTCAATGATGAATTTGATATCCGGTAACTGGTCAATGGCCAGCTCAACACCGCTTGAATCAAAATCTTCAAGGATATCTTCTTTGTGAAAGTGATGACTGTAATAATCACGAATTTCTTTCCAGTAGCCTCCATCAACAAGAGATTGTTCGGGCAGCTTTACCTGAACAGTTTCAGTTTTGTTTTGTCTGAATAGTCTATCATCAGACTCATCTGCGATAAGCTTAAAATCCAACGACTTTTCAGGGCCCAGCATAACAGTTGCACTATTCTCACCCGGCGAGACAAATTCGTTGAACTGCTTTGACAGGCTGAGATTGGAATGAAGCTCTGCTCGTGGTGCAATATCAATATCGAATGGTAACAATGTCTGACAAACCTTTAAATGGGCGCTTGTCTGAAGAGCTGTGTTGGTATTATTTCTGATATGCAGATTAACTTGTGTGTTTTGCTGCTCGTTTACAATTTTGCCGGCTACTTCATATCGGGGCAAAATTGTTAAATCGACTGGATGCCAGAAATGAATGTTGTTCTCAGTGCTACAGTAAATGAATAACGTTCTTCGTGAGAAGTTTAACTGTCCGAGAGGACCATAATTAAGATATTTGTCCAGTAAGTTTTCGCTTATGTGCGACAAAATGGTATGGTTTTCCTTGATTTTGAAATCTGATAAAACACCACAGCGATCGTCAATCTTTTCAATGTAAACACCATCTGCCTCAAGCTCAAAAGCCTCACCCTGTGCGATAGAAAGGATGTGATTAATGCTATAATCCACCGGGCTGATTTTAATTTCTATTGATGTACTCTTTAGTGCTCCGGTTTCAGCAGATAAAATAATGCCATCCACAGCAGGAATGATTTCAAAATCTAAATCCTTGCCGTTTACGCGAAGATAATCAATGTTGGCCGGCGGTAATGACCAGTAAATCCAGCGTTTTAGTTCTTCTTTTGAGGTGACTGTGTATTTGAGAACATGACCATTACGTATGAAATCTGCCGAAAATTCAGGAAGATTCAGTGATGCATTTGGCCAATGATCGGGGAAAGATGGAGATACGGTCAGGGAGTTATTCGGTTTATCCATTTGCAAGCCAAACAAAGCCTCAATGGTTGACTGGATGAACACACCTGCGGGTGGAGAGAAATAACCCAATCGGTTTTCATTGGCAACTTCAGGCCATGAACCTTTTTGAAGTGGATTGTTGACCCATTCAGCAACAGCATGAAGCGGGCGATACGTATGATTATTCATTCCCATTTTTGCCAGGGCCCATGCTCCCCATGGTTGCTGAGCAGCACCAGCCTGCATACCCCAGGTTGCCCATACTTCGAGCAGGTGATCTGGAAAGTTATTGGAGCAGTATATCTCCCCATCCGGGCCTGTAAGCCTGTCCTTCAGGTGTCGAATGGAAGTATACCCGTCAAGCGGATCAATTATATCAAATACAACTGGATAAGTATAGGCCTGGTATGGTCCCTCAAGCCGGAATATACCGGTCGGATCTTTATAATATGCAAACCGTCCCAGATCATTGATCCAGAGCTCCCGGCGCAGCCTCTCTTTGGCCGTGACAATCCGGGAGTTCATTTTTATGATGGTTTGTTCATCGTCCAATGCCTCTGCCACCATTTTTCGAGTGTTCATCATATTTATCCCTTCAATAGTGGGGACAGCACCATCGTACGGAGTGGCAACCAGGTCTTCCTGATTGCCTATTTGCAATCCCCAGGCCAGCAATAAGTTATCATCCGGATCGTATTCACGGAAGGTATAATCGAGCACATTATCAAGTACTGGAGAGAGTTGTTTCAGTGTCTCAATATCATTTGTATATTTCAGAAATTCCCGGATTTGCCAGAAGTAGAATTGGTTTGAACCTCCAAAAGTTCTGCGTTTTGTTCCTGCCGGGAAGAGGTGGGGAATGGCACCACCATCAATCACCTTGTTGGCATGTTCCTTAAGACACGAAACAGCCCTTTCGTTCTGATTAAGCCACAATGCAGCAGGTAAATGCTGCATATGCCAGAGGGCTACCCAATGGTGAATACCCTCCACCCATCCGTAAGGTCGGGCCCAGGTATATTCCAGAGTGGTAATGGCAGTTTCAAAGGCACTGTTCAGTAAGTCATCGGGAGTACCTATTTTACTTTTCAACAGTTCATCGTAGTGGTCTTGAACATTTGCAAGTGCTTGTCTGGTATCTGTGTCAAGCAGCTCGATTGCATTTTGTTCTTCTTTATCGAAAGTGAGGAGCATCTGACCCTCTCCGGATTCAAACCCGGCAAGCAGATATTCCGCATTATTGACGGTTTGTATTTTTGTCATTTTACCTGCAGTTTTAACAGCCACAGTTAAAGGATGAGCACTGTTATTCAGGAGTGCAAAATCATCAGTGACCTTAACCCGGGCATCTTCAAAAGCAACATGGTTGTCCCATGCCCATTTCTGATCGTCAAGCATATGCTGCCACTCGGAGTTGCCACTGCCACAACGAAGAAATACCTGTGCAGATGGTTCTGTTCTGAAGGAGTAAACCGCAGCGCCGTTCCATGCTGTGGTATCATCGCGGCCAATCATCAGGGGGGTAATTTCAGTTGTTATTTTTACTCCACCCATTGTGAACTCAGCTTTTACACCTCCCGGAAAATCCTCAACAATAACCTCATGTGAATCGTCGATCCATAAGGTATCATTTCCTGATCGAATACCGGGAACGATTTTTGCCAGAATATACTGATGACTCGAGTTATTATACTGATCCTTTAAATAGGTCATTAACAAACTGTTGGGTTGGGCATCATTTGTTGCTACCATGGCATCCTGCCAGGCAGCCATTCGGTTGTGTGCTTCAATTTGCGATGTATTGTTGTTGTCCACACCTGTATTCAACCAGGTAGCCGTTTGGTTAAGTGCTTCTATGCCGCTGTCTGTAGTCAGTTCTGTAACCCTGATCTCACCTTCTATTTCTATTTCTTCTGAGGATAAGCCAATTGCAGCAAAGCGGACTATGTCAGCTTTTGAATAGCCCGGCATATATATTTGCAGGGAACCGATAGTTTCCTCCCTAAAAGGAATATCTGAAAGATTCACCCGATAGATGTTCCAACCATCCCCTCTTTTCAAGGTTGAAGTTTTAAAACCAGATTTGCTGAAAAACGGACCATTCTCATCCTTCGTATACAATATTCGCAGCGAAGTTCTTTCGGTTGAGGCCATTTTAATATATAAGAACCTGTGCTTGTTCAAATCGATATTCAGCGAAGAGATAGTGATATTGGCAAACACCGGATTTACTACAGTTGCCTGCCAATGTGTGTCTGTGGTTGTTGCATTTCTAAAACCCCAGGTGCCCTCTATCTGTTTTCGAGGATTGACCGGGAGCCACTGGATAGTCTGAGCAAAACTAGGTAAGAAAGAGAAGGCTATTATTATTACTAATAGTTTCAGTTTATTCATATCCAGAGTTATTTAAATTCAACCAGTATCTGCAATCCATCCCCTTTGATTTCAATTACATCTCCTTGCTTAACCGTTCTTACCTCCTCAAAAGGTGTATGTAATTCAGCCTTTTCAATGTTTTTGTGAGTGAATTCCCAGATATAACTGACGGGGTCGGGTGAATCATTTACAAGCACAATGGCACGCTGACCGGTTTCCATGTGGCCATGTACCCGGTAATGAAGGACAGTGGATTCCTTTTCTTTACCACTTGTTCCAACACCTATGCCGGGCATTTCACCAGGGGTGGCAATTTTTACTATTTCTGCACCATCATCCTTCGTGGCAACATCCTCAACCACTTCCAATATGGTAGCATCCAACCCGTCGTAGTATTTGCCCAGGAAAATGATATCCAACAGCTCTTTGCGAATGTGCTCCACCTCCTGAATATATTTTGCCAGGTCATGATAAATGGGTTGATCTAATGATCCCTGGTAGGTATCAGGCTCAATACATATCACAGAACCTGTGAGCATCGCTCCATTGATGCTTCGGAAATCACGGGGTGCGGAAACATGCATACATGATGTCCATTCCGGAAAGACATATCGGAAAGTCGAAATATCGAGCCCATGTGCATTGCGGTACCCCACATCGAAATAAGGGATCAGACGGTCAAATCCAAATTCAGATGCCATGCGAAAGTCGGGATTAATATGGAGGCATTTTTGATTCAGCCGGTGGATGGCCTGAACAAGGCCTTCACATAAAGCAACGTCGGGCTTAAGTGTATTCAGGGGATTGAAATCCAGTGCAGCTCCCACACAAACTTTATCAATCTGGAAGCCATGGGCGCCATCTTTGACCAGATCGATGAACTGATCAGCTATTATTTTTTCGAATTCGGGTGTAATTGAGGATAGGACATGATACCGAACATTAATACGGCTGCGTGCAAGCAATGTACTCTGTCCCCAACCCATCCATATGGCCTGTTGTCCCAACCCGTCCTGCTGTTTGAATTTATGCAGCTCGGATTTGTACCACTCTGTATTCTGATCCAGAATGTTGTAGTTATTAAACACAAGGCATTTTCCTTCCCTGGAGTCAATGGACTTCATCAACTCCCGGAATCCTTTCCTTCCCCCCAGCTTTTCTTCAGGCTGATATACCGGGTAGTCTCGCTCCAGTCCACCCTTGTCCCAGCCTATCAGCTCAAAGCAGTCAATTCCGTATTTCTGCGCATCTGCTGTCCAGCTATCATAAGTCTTATAATCTGCTATGATCTTATCCTCCGGCTGGTAAATAATGGAAGTATACCAGGAGCTCTTTTTCCTTAACCAGCTATTTGATTTATCAAATGGAAAATTTGCCATAAACCAATCCCTGTAAAACTGCGAACCCTGATGCCAGTCTCCCTGATGAACGCGGATGATAAACTCTCCTGCTTCCAGTGTTTCACCTGATTGGATAAATGGATATCGTACATGAGAAAATACCAGCCCAATGGGCAGACCCCCAGCTTGTTCAGGCTTCAACCATGCGTCGCGCTGACCGCTGTGATTTGGCATAAGATAGGTATGCCAGGTGCAGTAGCGAAAGATTGTATCATGATAAGCCATATAGAGGCCCCGGTCAGATTCTTCGTCATAAATATCCCACCAGGGCATCACCATACCCGGATAGTTTTGTGACCATTCGGCTGCCTCGGCACCCAGTCCGCGTCCCCCGGGAAAATGCCTGAACAGGGAAACAGAATGTTTGGAATTAGTATTGTAATTTGGAGTTGCCAATTTTGCCTCACGATTGTCCCCGAATTTTTTCCATCCTCCAATGCGTGGAAACCAGAACTCGGAGATGGGTTCTGAATGATGATTGGTCAGACTCGATCGGAAACTCACATAGTCATCAACCAGTGAAACTGAGTAGTTCAGGTCCACGGGGAACTCTCCCTGTGGTGAGGACATGCCGGAGAATTTAACAGAGATTGAATTCCCATCACTAATAACCTCGTGAGGCTTTTGATCCATTCCCTCAATATAATTGGACTGGTAGTCTTCCAATGGAAGGCAGATCCGGAAATTGGATGCCAGATGTTTCTCTTCGATAAGTTCAGACTGATTTGCTTTCACAAATAACGAGGTGATTGCCCCGGTTTGTTTGTCCACCGAAATTCTGAAATGTTCATTTTCAATGGAGAGATGTGCTTTGTGGAGCGTACTCGTTTTCGTGTCCTGAGATTGCTGGGAAATAATTACTTGCGGGATCAAACAGATTCCAAGTATAATGGTGAACCTACTCATACTAATCGGTTTTTTGTGCTGTGAAACTTGTTCAGGTTTTCATTGATAACAAGTACAAATTTAAAGGCAGAATCAATGGTCAACCACACGGAATTTGACCAACTCTGATACTTTATTAACTTTTGACCCAGAAAACTTTAGAAAAAGTATTAAAACATAACGTTGACCTTCTCTAATCAATGGGCTCATGAAAATGTAGCAATTGAATGTTTTTGATCGCACTGTGGAACTATTGAAAATACTGAATATCCTCGCCCAAAGTAAAAAAATTGAAATTCTGTTAAGGATGGGCTATTCCAGCCAGCATGACACTTTCATATTTTGCTAATCAAACTACTCAGCCATAATAATAAATTTCAGGACGTAAGCCGGTATATCTGTGGTTTTGCTTCCGTAGCTGTTCAACATGTTCGGGGTACACATCGCTGATGACAATTCCTTCCTCATCCCACAGTTCACTAATGAGTTCTCCCTTGGCCCCCGTAATATGGCTTCCGCCAGGGCAAACGGCTCCTCTTTCGTCAATTCCGCAACAGCAGGAAGTTGGCATGATCATGGAATTGATCAGGGCCAGGTTTTGGACCTCCTTGTGTCCCCTGCTCCTGCGGTGGTTCATCCAGAACAGCATGGAACATCCCAGGTTTGCATAAGAACGGGTCATTTCAGGAAAGCCCCCGTCATAGCAAATCATAATTCCACATTTAAATCCCTTAATATCAAATGTAACAAGTTTATTGCCAGGCTTGTAGAAGGTAGGTTCATGGCGCAATCCACCAAGTCCTTTCCAGAAGAGATGGGTTTTATGGTAGTTTGCAACCACGCCATTTTCGGAAACAATGGGTGCGGAAATATAGTAATCATCGCCCTCACGTTCTGTAAGCCCATATATGATGCGGGCGTCAGTTCCCTTGAGTAGCTCCTGGAATGCCTTGGTGGTTCGTCCCTCAAGCGGCTCAGCAAGTTCCCTGACGTTTTCCACATAGCCCACCAGCAATTCTTCATGAAATAATATGACATCAGCTTTCTGTTCCAGTGCTTTAGCGGCATATCCTAAAGCTTTTTTCCTGTTCTCTTCCACCTGACCCGGGTTGCTGTCCTGTTGTACGATGGCAATCCTCACAGGGCGGGTACCCGATTGTTGCTCCTGATCATGAATTTCAGTGATGGATTTTATGCGGTTGCCATTCGCCAGTGACCTGCCGAATGTTGCAAGTGAGACTGTCCCTAATGCCGTCCTTTTGAGAAATGATCTTCTTCTCATATTTTATAATTTCAGGTAACTGATTTGATCCGGGTCAATCACCACATGCTTTATGGATTGCCTCCGGTAGGTATAGGTAATGTGGAGTAGTCCATCCGATGTCTGTATCATGGCAGGGTAGGAGTATTCACCTTGCTGGCTCTCCAGGGTCATCACTGGTTTCCAATCTGTTCCGTTTGTTGAAATGGCCAGATTCAGCATATCCCTTCCTTTGTTCTCCGGCGTACGGATGGTATGGTTGTATACCAGGAGTTGTCTACCGTCTTCCATTGTTAGTGCATCAGTCCCGGCATTCGGGTTTGGAAGTTGGGTGGCGGACATCTTCGTCCATGTTTGTCCCCCATCCTCGGACCAACTCTGCCCAATCACACGCTGCCTGGTCCTGCATAGTATCTGCAAACCGTCCTTGTCATAGTTAAGGATGCTTGGCTGAATGGCGTCAAATGCCTCTCCATTGTTGATTGGACCGATAACCTTCCAGGTCTTCCCAAGATCCTCTGTCAGTTCAAAATGCACCTTCCATTTGTCCCTTGTTTCAGTACTGGATGGACATAGAATGGATCCGTCAGCAAGCTGAACGGGTTTGTTTTTTACCGGTCCAATCAGGTGCCCGAGTCTGTCCTCTCCCAGTTTGACCGGGCTGGACCAGGTATTTCCCTCATCCTCTGATGTGATCAGCATCCCCCACCACTCTCGTGGACTCGGGCCCACCTTATAAAAAAGCATCAAAGGTCCTTCTTCTGGCTTAAAGAGGACAGGATTCCAGCATGGGTACCGGAGGCTGTCATTCTGAATCCCATGAGCCACTTCTACAGGACCGGACCATTCCGATCCGTTAAATCTAGATGTCCATATTCCCACATCCGGGTTGCTCTCATGAGTACCTCCGAACCATGCAGCAATAAGCCCGGTAGGAGTCTCTTCTACGGTTGAAGCATGGCACTGGGGTGTGGGTTTGTTCTCCAGTGAATAGATTAATTCCTGTGAAATCACCCCGTTTTCTCCTGTTTTCATCAAGGCAGGAATCCGGTACACATCACGATCTGTTTTCCTTGGATAAGCTTCATTATAATCATAGGCCCCATCCATCATGGCGATTATCTTGTTGACTAAATCAGCGTTCCTGTTTGCAATGTTATTCTCTTCGCCAGGATCCTTTGCAAGATCATACAGCTCAAAATCAACTCCATCCCGGGTGATATTTCTGATTCCTTTGTAGTTGTCATATCTCACTGCCTGCATATACTTCTTACGAACATGCCCGTAATCCCAATACAGGTATTCATGATCTTCTTTTAATTCTCCCCTTATGGCAGGCAGAAAGGATATTCCGTCTGACCGGATCGCTGTTGGATAATCAACGATTTCAGCAAAAGTGGGCATGACATCCCAAAAAGTGATGACCTCATCACTAACTGTTGATTCAGGAACCTCCTCCTTCCACCTGACAATAAAAGGAACCCGTATGCCTCCCTCGTACAGGTCCCTTTTCCCTCCTTTCAGGGTACCGTTGGAGTCAAAGAATTCATAGGCATCAGCCACCTTACTCAGGGGACCGTTATCACTGGTGAAAATCACCAGGGTATTCCCGTCTATTCCCTGTTTTTTCAATAATGCCATGATCAATCCCACATCTCCGTCCAGTCGGGTGATCATCGCTGCATAGTTTTTGGAGGTCTGGGACCACTCCTTGCCTGAATAGGGCTCATCCGAGGGAACAATATAGTAATCAGGTGTATCTGCCGGATAATCTGAAAAATGAGGAATGGTATATGGCAGGTAAAGGAAGAATGGATGCTGATGGTTTTCCTCGATGAAGGTCAGTGCCTTTTCCGTATACAGATCCTGTGTATATTCCTGCTTTTGCTCCGCCCTGTTGCCAGATAAAAGTTCTACTTTATCATTTTCCCACAGATAGTGGGGATAATAGAAGTGTGCCTGGTCCTGATTTAGCTGGCCGTAGTAGTAATCAAAGCCCTGACGTAATGGCACACCCCATGAGCCTGGATCACCCAGGCTGTATTTCCCGATGCCTCCTGTCATGTAACCGGCCTGTTTCAATAATTCGGCCAGGGTGAAATCATCAGGCTGCAGGAATATTCCATGGGGGATATTATCCCTCACCCGGTTATGCCCGTTGTGTACCCCAGTCATCAGGCTGCAGCGGGAGGGAGCACATACACTTGAGCCTGCATAGGCCTGGGTGAAACGCATTCCTTCCATGGCCAGCTTATCGATGTTCGGAGTTTGTATTTTATCTTGCCCATAACACCCCAGATCCCCATAACCAAGGTCATCGGCCATAATGAATATGATATTCGGTCTGTTGCCTTGACCTGCTAAACCAGCATGCAAAACAAAAAGGCAAAGGGCTGTCAATAAAGGTAACCTTGTTGAAAATTTCATGATTGGAGTTCATCTTTGTGAATGAGAAAAAACAAATGATACAATGCGAGGCAGTCTTCCCCTCTTAGAACCGGGGATGAATGTTTTCTGGAATAATAAATATCTGTTAATAGATATAAAATATCCACTTATTAACTATTATAGCTAATGGATGGCTATTTTTTATAATTCCCCCCGAATAATTTTCTTCCTTGGTGTCGACTTCGGCGCTGTTTGGACCATTTTCCAGTAGAAGACCATCTTGACAGGCCAACAGACGTTGAAAATCCCCCGCATCCCCCGCATCCTGGAAGCTGTAGCGGAATCCTGTCAGGGAAATTATTCGCTTATCCAGGGTTTGACACCCGCTTCTCTTGCCATTTCAATGTCATAGAGGTAGATGCCCTGCCCAACTCCTGCTTCCAGGGTGGATGACGGTACCTGGAAAGCGATAAACCGCCCGTCGTCACTCACCACAGGATTGGTTCCTTTGAAACGGCCGCTCTCTGCAAAAAAGGTAAGCCGAACCATCTCTCCACTGCCATCCAGCTTAAGCCTGTAAAAATCTACATTTTCAGCCCATTTTCCGATGGTGCTTTCCCTGTCTGACTCTACCAGGGTGTAGTTCCCATCGGGAAAAGCACCTTCTGGTTCCTCATGGGTTTCTGGAGCGTTGGTATAGTTGAACAGCTCACCGGTTTCAATATCCACTCCAAAAGTTTCTACCCCCAGAGTGGATTGGAAGATCAGCTCATTCTCTCGCGTGGGCCTGAAATTCTGGGTTTCAAGAATTGCTCCCTCAATATCCGGATGGGTGTTGTCGATCACCATTCGCTGGTTCAGCAATAGGGGTCTGCCAGTACTGTAATCGATATCGGCCACCCAGATGGCAAAATATCCTACGGGTTTGCGTTCAAATCCCCAGTTCTGGGTCCAGGCCACCCTCAGCCTCGTTCTTGAGATGGCCGGTCCCTCAAAACAATAGGTGCCCAGCCTCACCGCGGGTTCCTTTAAAGATTTGTCCAATACCCACAACTCAGATCGAAATCGCCTCCATTCAAAGGATTCCTCCGGGTTGAACTGCCTGGTTCCCGAGAGCAATATATCTCCATTGGCCAGATAGAGGGCCCTGGTATATCCCCCATGGTAATAGTGGTGGGTAAGGGGAGTGATAATTCCGGTCTTTAGCTCCAATTCATAGGCGTCACCAAAGGTTCTGTTCAGGAATAGGATCTTTGTCCCGTCATGTGAGAAATCTGCCCGTTCCCCAAAATGCGTGAGCCGTTTAATATAAGTGGGGTGTTCCTCATCGGTCCACGCCTTTGAACCTTCTGTTTGTTGAGCTGAAGCTTGGGTAATGGAGCAAATGAAGACAAGAACAAATACCAGCTTTGTCCAATATCTAAGTAGTTTTGCGTTCATTTTTGAATAGATTTTATGAGCGTATCTACGGCTGTTTTCCTGGTATGTCCATCAAAATCTCCTGGTAAATATCTGGCCTTCGCTGTTGTGCATTCCTGTTATGAACACGGGCATCACGAACTCGTTTCAGATTAAGTGTGGCGGTAATGTATTGTTCCCCACTATCGATACATGATGCTTTGATATTTTGCGGCCATTCTGCAATCTTGGTCCCGCTTCCATAGGCCTGGTTGGTGCATATCATTGAAACTGTGTTATGCCACATAGCAGTTTTTACAATGTGATCTTCCACCGATCCATAGCGGCTGTTGGGCCAAACCAGTATTTCAGCACCCTTAAGTGCAAGGATCCGGAAGGGTTCCGGGAACCAGCCGTCGTAGCAGGTAAGGATCCCGATCGTTGCAAAGTCCAGCTCAAATATCGGAAATTCCTCTCCTCTTTTCATAATCCATTCCGGATCATTTTCCAGGAACCACTGTTCATCCTTTCCGGCGGGAGGCATACTGAAAGCAGGTTGACCTTCATATTTGTCTACCGCCGCATGGGTTTTGTAGTATTTTCCTTCAATTTCCCCGTTTCGGCCAAAAAGGAGAATGGCATTGGCAAAGCTGCCATCCTCAAACACCTCCCAGCTGCCGATAATCACATAGATATTGTTACGGGAAGCAGCTTCTGCAATGGCCTCCGTCTCCTTCCCGGGAATCTGGATCCTGCCCATAACATACTCTGGAAAGACCACCAGCTGAGCCCTGTCTTTTGCTGCCCGTTCTATGTATGGAATCACCTTGCCGACCAGGTCAATCTCCAGACCGGGTGTTACGGTTTTATCATATCCTGTCAGCTGAACAGCCGCCACTTTTACATGGTCGGGTTCCGGACTCTTTTCTTGAGCATTTAAACTGATGCTGTTTCCGAAAACAGGCAGAAGCATCAGAATGACCATCATTGCACTCTGAATTTTTTTCATTTTCATTGGTAGCACCTTGTTTCTCATCGCATCATCACTTTGTCTTTGTTAAATCAATAATTGCAGAGCCACCTGGTTCCAGTTGCCATTCCAAAAGTGAGTTCACATTCCCGGCAGGTTTTGCAGCAATGGATGTAAACAGCTGATCCGTTTTCCAACCGGGTGAAAGCGAAAGCGAAAATGAGGCCCCCTCTTCACAGCTGGCATTGGATAAAACCAGACGGATTGTTTGGTCTTTTGCGAATGTACCAACCACCACATTGGCCATGTCGCCTGAAGGAGTTGCCATGGGAGAGGAGCCCTCAATAAGGACACCGGCCTCATAGCGCGCCACATTCTGATTATCCCATTCCATGAGCCCCTTACCGGCTTTCTTTAGATATAAATTGGCCTCACGCACATGGTCATATACCCTTGTTCGATTGCCATTAATATCAATCATGGCGTTATAGTGTGATTCGATCAAGGGTGGGGCAGCACCTTCTTCCTGTTGCAGTCCCTGGTCGGGCAGTGGGGTCCAGTAAGAGAACCAACCCACTCCATGGGTACCATATGGCAGAGCAGTATTCACCTGCCACAGTATGCCGGCCCGGGTTGGAACCCGAAGATGCTCTGTTATACCCTGACTTTGCAAGAATATCATAAATGGAATCCCGGCTTCACGTGTCTCTTCTCTGACAATTTTCAGATCATTGTACCAGACTTCGTACCAGGTTACACCCTCCCTGAGCGCATAGTTATCGTATGCGAGCAACCGCGGTTTTACAATCTCAATAAATGACCGGATATAGGAGCGGTAATCTTCGAATCCCAGCTGGATCGGACTTCCATAGGATGGAAACAGGTTAATCAATGGTTCGTTGATGGGATCCCTAATTTTAAAGGCTTGTGCAATTTTCCCGAGTGCAGGAAACATGGAGGCATTGGGTTCATCCTTTACCACATAGCCTGCAAATGCAGGATGTCCATTATAACTTTCCACCACCTGATGAATGACTGCTGTGTCTACTTCGATATCCGGCTTCAGTGCAAATGGTAAAATCCTCATATCGATGGGAACAATCCTGAAACCTGCTTTTTCAGCAAGATCCATAGCCTTAAGGTTTTGCTCCTCATTGAAAGTCCCATTCCCAGGAACCAGGTATTCAATTCCTGCCTCTTCAATTTCCTGATATCTTTCCAGGGTAACCTCTTCCAGCGGAGGACCGGAATAGGCCATGATGATAAATTCAGTTAACAGGCCGGCCTCGTTCTGTGGGTTACTTGCTGGCTCATTATTTTTACCGGTACTGCAACCCAAAAGGAATGGGATCAGAATACCAACAGCCATATGTTTTATCAGATTTCTCATTCAAATGGTTTTAAAGCTTATCGGGTTCAATGGCATCAAACTCCTTTCTCATTCTTTTGTACCAATCCTCCAGGGTAGCCTCCACAAAATAGATTCTTGTGAGGGCCGCAGCTGTCTCTCCGGGTTTTAGCGGACCAAATGTCGGGGCGCTGTGTATGCATGAGTACTCCCGGTTCTGAAAGGTATAGAGGGCAGGCTTGGATACCACCGCCACCATATGCGTGTCGTCCCTGGAGCGGATCGCCATCCAGCCTTCGATGGCCACATTTTCCGGGGTTGACTTAAATGCGTTTACAAAAGGAATGTCTTTTCCCTCAGGAGCACCTTCCACGCTATAGAGCTGGAGGGCAGGACGGGGTCCGAAGATCCGCGGAAGCTCGGTCAGCCGTTTGAATTCACCATCTGATCTTACCCAGTGGCGCTTTCCTTCATGGTCACGTATGGAAACGGCATCCCCATTGTTAAAGCAGTTGAAAGCCTGGGTTTCACCCCATTTTTCTTTACTCTTGTTGGTTAGCCGAATTACAAAATCGACATAGTCAGAGTGAATATTCACACTGATGGTGTACTCAAGCACCTCATCCACCCAGCCCCGGCCAGTCCAGTCTCCATTATCGAGCTCCTGCCAGGAGCATTTAATCACATCAAACCAGCGGGATTGATCGGTGGCCCCAATACTTTCAGGAAAGTTCACTTTAAAGATCGCACCTTCGAAACCCGGTACGTTTATAATCTGGGCACCCATCTGATCCGGGGGTGCCATGAATTTGATTTTGTTCATCGTTAGCTTATTTTACACATCGAAAACCGTAAAAAGAACTCGGGTTGTTAATATGACCGCTATTGCCGCGGGCAGCTGGGCGCAGGTCGAGTCGTTCTGTTGTGATCCATGCACCTCCTTTCAGGAAGGCTGAATACTTTACAGCCCTGTCTAGTTGTGAATCATCAGCTGGTCCGTCACTGCACCATTCGAAAAGGTTGCCGGCCATATCCATAATCCCATAGGGACTTGCCCCTGCAGGGTGTGCATCTACCGGGTCAGTAGTTAAGTTATTATCCCCGGAACGATTCCAGCAGCAAGCCTCCGGATCGAATTCATCTCCCCATGGAAAAAGCCTTCCATCTGTCCCCCGTGCAGCCTTCTCCCATTCTGCCTCGACAGGCAGTCGTTTGCCCTTCCATTTTGCATAGGCCAAGGCATCCTCCTGGTTGACACAGCATACAGGATGGTTCAAAATTTCAGTTCCGGGAGCGGAATCCTTCCAATGCTTCGGGGAGGTGTGGCCGGTCTCCTGGCAAAATTCAAGGTACTGTTTATTGGTAACCGGATACTTGTCCATATAAAAGTCAGGTAAATCAACCTCCCTTTGAGGAGTCTCATGACTCAGCCATGAGGGGTGGTACCCAAACCGGGAAGCAAACTCCGCAACCTGTTCAGAGGTGGTCCCCATCAGGAAACTACCCGCCGGGATCAGTATCATTTCGTCGGGCCCGCTTTTCGTCGAACCTGCTTTTCCGGAAACCATTCGCGTACCTGCACGGCTCATACCCGGTAAACCGAGTAGAAGTCCGCCGGCAGACCCAATCAGCAAACGGTTAATAAATGGTCTTCTCTTCATAATGTCTTATATTATCTAGTCTGTATATGGAACCGGAATGCCAATGCGGGTCCAGTTACCTGTGATTTTCAATAATTGAGGAGGGATATTCCCTTCCCACCCCTGGAGAACACCTTCATATTCACCTTTTTCATTGATCCGGAAGGCAAAGTCGATGCGTTCATTTAGCAAGATATTCATTTCACCTGATTTAAACGATTTTAAACCTGCCGCTGCCAGGGACTCTACCCGTCCTTCCTGATCCAGGCGGACTGCTGCAACACCTTTGGCGTCGAATGATACCCTGTGATTTTGGATTTTTATTTCTGACAGGATTTGATCGCCTTTGACATTTTCAGTTCCTGCCAGGTGGATCACGGTACCATCGATAAGACGGCAGTGTCCTGTTGTGGGTGGAGCACTGAATGTGTGTGTAGAGTATTTGAGAGTTCCTGTTGCAGGTGTTTGGAGAGGAATTTTGTTTTTGTCAATGACTGAACGAATCTCTTTTAACAGAGATGAAGGGTCCTCAATTGAGACCATATTTTCTGGCAATAACTCTTCACTTCCATGAGAGTGCCCATTAAAATCCCGGGTCCAATTCCCAACCCGAAAGAGGGCAGTCTTTCCTTTTGATGCATTTATGAAAAATTCGCCTACCGATTTCCGGCTAAATTCCGGATGGTACAGGATAACTGCTGCATAGCGCTGATCACCATAGCTTATCCATCCATTTTCATCCATCTGAAGTTGACCGGATTCAATCTCACTTGAGGGAATCAGATCAGCCGGAATGCCTGAGCTCCAAAGGCTATCCGCCAGGGCCATCCCCACATCATCGTAAGATGGACCCGCCCAGTTCATGGTATTGGCATGCCCGAATATGACGGCTACCGGACAATCAAGAGCACTTTTACTGATATAGTTGAGAAGGCGGATCCTGCTCTCAGCCTGCATAAGATCTCCCCTCAACAGTTCCAGTCGCTCCTCTTCTCCCAGGGTATTTTCAGTGCTGGGATAGATCCTGTGATAGTTTATTCTACCTCCTGCCAGGGCGTGGCTCCAGATGGATGTTTCGTAGTCCCGCTTGTTATCCGCATAATACATGTTGTACCAGAGAGGACTGCCCCATCTTTTTGCAAGCGCAGTTCGCACCGGATAAGGTGTATGCTCATCGGTTTGGGCCCAATCGCGCGTTGAGGCCCACCAGTCCAGTCCATTCTTTTTGTATTCATTCAGATCGGGGTAGGGCCACCAGGTAGGATGTGTGGCCACCACAGCCTTGGGACCAAATACCTCCTTTACGGAGTGATAGAAATCATCCTCCATCTGGCTGTTTTGTTGCCAGGACATCTCCATAAAATGATTGATGGCCATCTGTCGTTCCCTCTCCTTCCCCTCTATACCCAGGTGCATCATCAGACAATCATGAAGCAGCTCGCGCCCCCCGGTTTTTTCCGAGTAAGCCTTGGCCCTGTGCTTTGAATACCAGAATTGGTTTTTCTCAGGATTCCCATCAAAACAGGGAGGAAATCCCCATTCATCCTTGCAAACTCCAGCAAGTGGAACGTCGGCATAAAGCTCGATGAGCTCGTGTTGAAAAAAGCTTAGATGAGGTGCAAATACATCAGGTGCCAGATGGGTAAAGGAAACCATCACGCAGGCATGACTCCCCATGTTTTTTATATTCCGGGGTATCCGGACCCGCACCGAATCCTTTGAGGAGGATAACAGCTTGCATTCTTCGCTTATCTCTTTAAGTGAAGCTAAATCTATTCCATCAGAGGTCTTGTTGTAAGCATAGACCCTTTGCAATGCACCACCCAGGGGAATGTAGTGTGTGGTCCTGAATGTGTAATGATCGCTTAGATCCTGGCTATATGTAACTGTTTCAACTGCATCTTTCCTGGAAAGTTTAGCCTCCTGCAGTATAAGCATCTCCTGAAGCTCATCGGGATATTTTGCCTGGAAGGCTCGTCTCGCAAGCCGTACATCCAGATCCACCACCAGAGGGATGCCTTTTTGTATGGCATATTCAGCGGCAAGTTTAATTTGATTCTGAAAATCGGGATCTGTAATCTCTTTTTCCGGAATCCTGAAGGTTGTGGTCAGCAGATTATAAGGGGAGTGAATGCTTGCCCTGTCCAGAAATTTTTGATATCCAAAGGGTTCAAGCTGCTCTGTATGCCAAAACCAGCAGCCAAGCACCGGCATCTCGTTATCGGGAAGCCGTATTGAAATTTCCTTGCCGGAATTCTGTGCATCTACATAAAGAAAACCGGCAAAAATCAAGCAGGTAAGAACAATTCTTAGTTTCATGGATGGTCAATTAGAGGGTTCTGTGTATACAAAATTAAACCGTCCGCCAGGGGCTGTATCCCCGTTCACATAAAAGTCCATAATATCCCCGTTATCCTGCATGTTGTCGTTCCACTTAAACTCGAAATCGAGCCTCTCTCCAATAAGATTCAAAATGCTCCGTTTAATTTCCAACTCAAGCTTGTTGTTGTTCACTGCCATTTTCGTCCGGGTGACTGCCTCCCATTCCCAACGGTCCCCTATGTTTTTCTCCACAATGGCTTCATTACCATCAGGGCTTATTCTGTTGATAATGAAGTCATAGCCATTCCATCCGGTAGATTTGTCTCTATCCGTATCTATAAAGAGCATCATCCAGTTGCGGTCCTTGCTGGGAGTAAGCGCACCAGCAGTCTCGACGCATAAATAGATCTTATCTGCATCCCTTGCCACTTTTGCTCCTGTAATGTCGTTTCTGCCCGTATTGTTGGTATAGTATTGGTCATACCGTCCCCTGTGGTCGCGGTGCATGGTATTCCCTTTATAATGTTTGTATTCGGGTGCCACATCATCCCATTGGTTGGATTCACCAATTCTGATGGTTTTTGAAGCCGAAACTTTTGCCGGAGCATCCATTCCTTTGAATTTTCGAACATTGTCTACCAATTGCAGATAATAGACGTCCCCTTTATCCCCCCAGCCAATATTGGGTTCAATATCCCGACTGTGTTCCCAGTCAAACTGGTCCACAAATGAGAAGGGATCTCCTGTCCATCCATCTTCAGGCAGCCACTGTCCGGCAATAAACTCATTCCATCCGGTGATGAAAACCAATTCAGGATCAACTTCGAAGGCGCGGTCCCACTGTTCCTGAAAATTCCAGCCATACAGATACCCATCCACCCTTGGATCAAATCCATTTCGCAAACTGAAACTACGCCCAAAAGAACCAGGCAGGTTAAAGGCACTGCAATGACCATTGGTAGAGGGACTGGCATTCTGTGCCACACCTACTGTAAGCTGTTCATATGTGCCATTTTCACCTTCTATATACCCATGCTGGGGATAGTTTTCCAGCCACCCCCATTGGTCAATCCGTGTAGGGCCGTCCACATAATCGGGTTGAGCCGGGCGGAAGGTAAAGAAGTCGGCAATCTCTTTGTCCTCTTCCGAATCGCTAAGGTTGTCGGGGTAGCCCATGATACAGGGTTTGCCTTTCCAGATAAACCACAGGTTTTTGTACCGGCCTGGTTTGTATACATCGCGATAGAGCTGCCTGAGCGAAACCAGCGAATTGGGAAGGGGTGCAAAGGGCAATATATAGGCGATTTTTGGCACATTCACGCCATCATTCTGGGCCTGGTCCCAGGTAGCCATCAATGCTTCGTAGGATTCCTGCCAGGTATGACTCCCATTGGTGCAATCGAAAAAAACCACATCTACTCCTGCATCGGCCAGCATTTCGGCATGCTTACGCAATACCCAGTGATCAGAAGTTTTATAGTATCCCAGCAGGGGCTGCTCCCAGAAGAAGAATCCGGGCTGTTTATCACCCCAGGCAGGATGATGATAATCCTTCATCGCCTCGGGATACTTCCTGATAATCTCGGTGATGTTTTTTACCTTGTATGTGGTATCGTCATTTCCCTGGTGCCAGGTCCAGTAAAACATGGCAATAAATTTGTCCTGTCTCTTTTCGCCTGCAGTATTGAAGTCAGAGGCCTTTCGGCCAAGTGCATCTGTGGCCGCCCACTGGTCGCTTGATACTTGCTGTGCATGTATGTTTTCAGTACAGAATGCAATGAATGCACAGGCAGCGATTGTTTTAAGTAGATTTCGATTCATCTTTTTATTCAGTTGAGGTTTAGGACACGCATACCAATCCCGGCCCACATGGTATTTACATTGGGAGTATCCAGAATTTTCACCAGAAGCCTGTTTTTTCCAGCTTCCAGTTCAACTTCAATCTCCCTGGTGATATAGCCATTGTGAATCTGATTGTCAGAGTGAATTAGTTCACCATTGAGGTATACCTGTAGTGGATCGTCATAGGAGAGTTGTAGTCCGGCCTTCTTAACCTGGTCACTCTCGATTTGGGTGCTGGCCATCATCGCTCTTGCATAGTAGCCCATGTGGTGATTTCCTCCCAGATTGTTCATCACATGGCCGTAGGCATACATCAGGTTGAGAAAGGGTCCTGATGCATACTGTTGCTCCCAGCCATGGTAGGTGCCATGTATCTCTTTGCCAAATATAATATGCTCTGCCTGTAAGGGCATCCCCCGGTCCAGCTCAGATACATCCGGCAGGACTTCAAAGAGTTTGTCCAGATCTGACAGATCCGGTGAATTGCCATCCTCGAGCAGCTCAGTGACAGTGACAGGTCCGAATACAGCCCATTCAACTCCCCGGGCCTCCTCTTCCAGTCGGGTCAGATCTTCTGGTGTGTCCTGGTACCAGAATGCTACTGACCGGGGTGACAGGCCCTCTGTAACACCCCAGTTAACAGTTATTGATTCGCTGAAAGGGTAGGGGTTCTCCAGGTGAACGCGCATACGGCCCTCATCATTATCAAAAGCCTCACTGTAGGGGAAATTCTCCCCCTTTCCAAAGAAGGCAAATGAGAAGTAATCCTCGCCATTGATGCCATGTAGAAAAGAGGGTTGTCCGGTACGGGAATCAATCACTGCAAAATCACC
Source organism: Bacteroidota bacterium (assembly GCA_024244665.1). Next base: position 58,089 of record JAAEOI010000458.1, read on the forward strand.
TCCGCCATGGTCATGGTGGGTATCATAAATACTCATTCCAACCCATTGTCCCCTGCCTCCGGTTGATAAAACCTGGAAAGGCAGGTATCCAAGACTGCTATCCACCCTTGTATGGAGGGCATGGAAAAAGCCCCAATCCGGCTCAAATCTCTCCACCTGTTCAAGATCCACTTCCAGGGACCACTCTTCGTTGGGATTGCTACCACAGATCTCGATCTCTGCTGAACTTCCAAATGGCATGGGGAAGTAGCATTGATTGTTATTGAGGGCAACTCCCCTGAAGGGACCAAAAAAGTCGGCCAGATCCACATTTACTGCTGGTGATTCTTCCCCATCAAAGCGAATCAGCATGGTCACGCCTTCTCGGTTCGTGTTGAGTGCCAGTCGCCGGATAATGGCGGGACCCTTAATGCGTATGGTTTGGTCA
>JAAEOI010000459.1 GCA_024244665.1 Bacteroidota bacterium
TCAGCTGTAAGGTTGAGATCCTATCTTGTCCCCGGTGATCCGAGCTATCCGGAGGTGGATGAAAGACGGTTTGCCAGGGTGGGTGGAACGATCACTTCATTGCGCGTTGGAGTTGTGGATGTATTCGGAGAAGAGACTACATGGCTTCCTGTTCCCATACCATCGGAGGGCTATTACCTGGGTGAGGTGAGCTGGGCAGGAAACTCTGATCAGCTTTTGGTGGAAAAATTAAGTCGTGGCCGGGATAAGCGGGAGTTTCTCCTTGCCAATGTAAATAAGGGAACAATCACTACGATTTTCGAGGAGTCAGATCCCGCATGGGTTCTCGCCAGCTATAACAAAAATGGCGGATTGGATTGGATCAACAAGCATAGTGCCTTTGTTGTGCTGAGCGAAAAGGACGGATGGCGGCACGCTTATATCTACTCACGTGATGGTGAGGAGCAGGATCTTCTTACTCCGGGAGAGAGTGAAGTTATTGAAGGCATTCAGGTGGACAATGAGCAGGGTTGGTTCTACTACATTGCCTCTCCCGACAACGGGACCCAGAAATATCTTTTCGGGGTAGCACTTGACGGTAAAGGAAAAGCCCGGCGGCTTACCCCGACAAACCAGCCAGGCACTCATAATTACAACATCTCTCCGGACTCAAGATGGGCCATCCATACCTACTCAACAATCAATTCACCCCCGGTTACAGAACTTGTGCAACTTCCTGATCACAAAGTTGTACGCGTTCTCGAGGAGAACAAAGAGCTGAGGGATAAAGTGGCCTCGCTGAATCTTCAAGCAACGGAGTTCCTAAAGCTTGATATCGGTGAAGGTATAGTCATGGATGCATGGATGATCAAACCTAAGGATTTTGATTCATCCCGCAAATACCCCGTATTTGTCTATGTATATGGTGAGCCCCACGGCCAGACTGTAAATGATGTTTGGGGAAATGCCATGAACGACTACCACAGGGTAATCGCCGATCTGGGTTACCTGGTGGTGTCCATCGATAACAGGGGGACACCCTGCCCGAAAGGTGCGGCATGGAGGCGGGTTATCTCCGGCAGCCTGGGACCTCTTTCCACAGAGGAGCAGGCGGCAGGATTAAAGGAGCTGGCACGGACCCGGTCCTACGTCGATCTCAGCAGGGTTGGCATCTGGGGCTGGAGTGGGGGTGGATCAAATACCCTGAATGCGATGTTCCGCAAGCCGGATGTCTACCATGTGGGTATCGCTGTTGCGCCCAAGCCACAGCCACATCTCTATAATGCCTGGTTCCAGGAGATCTATATGAAAACCCGCGAACTGAACCCGGATGGATACCGTGAATCAGCCCCGATTAACTTTGCCGAAGGTCTGAAAGGTGACCTGTTGATTGTACATGGTAGCGGGGAGACCAATACCCACCTCCAGATCACAGAGGGATTGGTGGATCGACTCATCGAGCTGGGTAAACAGTTTGATTACATGTCTTATCCCAACCGTGATCATGGAATTCGAAAGGGTGAGGGTACATCCCTGCACCTCAGAATTTTCATGGCACGTTATCTGCTTTCACACCTGCCCCCGGGTCCACGCTAGAAAATTTGAATTCTCATGGTCCCGATAAATAAACGAGTTTTGAAGATTCTTGCATTAGTTTGCCTGGTATCTGCCTGCAAGAATAATTCCTACGATCCGGAACTCATGCGTCCTAATATCCTGTTTATTATAACTGATGACCAGTCGTGGGAACATTTAGGTTCTTATGGTGATGAAGCTGTCAGAACACCTGCTATTGATAAGCTTGCAACCGAGGGGGTGAGATTTGAAAATGCTTATACAGCTGCCCCTTCCTGCTCTCCGTCTAGGGCTGGAATTCTTACAGGACAGGATGTGTACAGGTTAAGGGAGGGAGGAGTCCTCACAGGTTTCCTCAGAAATGAGTATGTCGTTTTTCCGGAA
>JAAEOI010000460.1 GCA_024244665.1 Bacteroidota bacterium
CCAGCTGGTTTTCTTCAGATGTTTTGCGGAAGAAAAGACTATGTATTACGAGATGTTCAGTAAAGAACATCTGACTGAGAGTGCATACCGGGATCTTTCATACTCCGTTGATATTCAGATGGATGCTTTGAGGTATCAGGGTTGTCTGCCGGAAATGTCCCTTCACTCGACGGGGGAGAAACGAAGGGAGAGGTTTATTAACGTTCTGCTGACACGTGTGCTGTCCATGAGATTCCTCTATGATAAACTTCATGCCACACGTACTGCCATTGAATATGAGGAGGTATGGGGCCGATATCAAGCCAGTATGCATGTGCTTGATAGCCTGGATAAAATAATGAAGCATACGCCAGGCCGTGCTGCGGTGGTAGGGGAGGTACGCAATACTTACTACCATTGGAATGAATCAGCAAGGGAGAGGATTGATGCTATTGCAGAGCAGTTTCCGGAATTTGTCAGTTCCATGCAGCAGCGCCTCTCGGAACGTATGTTAATCCACGCTGAGCGTGAAGCGATCGAGGAGAATGAACGGAATGGAACACTTTCACATAGCGTTGCTGAGACTATTCTGGAAGGACTTGCAGAGGAGATCCACCTGTTAAGGGGAAGAGAGACCAGTAAGTTGAAAGTGGATCCATATGAACTGCTCAACAAGGTTCATTTTTTCCGGAATGTCCATAAGGACGATTTTGCAAAGATAGTGGAGCGTCTTCGTTCACGTACAGTGTCGGCTGGCAATGCCATAATATGCCAGGGAGAGACAGGACATTCCATGTTTTTCGTTGTGAGGGGGGTGGTCCGTATATCACTTACGGATGCCGGTGAGGAGAGAGATCTGGCCACTATGATAGCAGGTGACTTCTTTGGAGAAATCGCGCTTCTGGAACACTGCACCAGAACGGCAACCTGTCGTGCTGTTACACC
>JAAEOI010000461.1 GCA_024244665.1 Bacteroidota bacterium
AGGAGCCAAAATGATCTGGGAGATATTTTCCGAGAGATTTTATCTCCCAACCTATTGATTCAAAAAAGAATATCATGAGTCTCTCAACACCTTTGTCCAACTGCTAGCCACCCAACCGGCATGTCCTGAATTCAAGGCGCGTGTTGGATACCATTGGTGGCCATGTTTCCGAGAGATTCCCTTCAATTGTGTTAATATAACTCGGATGTGCGGTTTTTCAGGAATAGTAACAACGGATCAGGAACGTCCAGATCAGGATCTTCTCCGGCGAATGATCCAAATTCTGGAGCACCGAGGACCTGATGATGAAGGATATTTCATCGCCCCTGGTATAGGGATGGCTCATGCACGACTGAGCATCATTGACCTTGTTAGCGGGAAACAACCCATCCATAACGAGGACAACAGCATCCAGGTGGTATTCAATGGAGAAATTTTTAATTTCATTGAACTCCGCTCTGAACTTGAGAAGAAAGGGCATATTTTTTACACCCAGACTGATACAGAAGTTATCGTCCACCTGTATGAAGAATATGGAACAGATTTCCCATCCTTTCTGAATGGCCAGTTTGCCATCGCTTTGTGGGACAATCGCCGTCAACAATTGTGGCTTGCCCGGGACAGAGCAGGAATTTGCCCTCTGTTTTATACAATCACCAACAACAAACTTCTGTTCGCTTCTGAAATCAAGGCGTTACTTGCTTCGCATCTACTGGAAGCAGAACTTGATCCACAGGCACTGGATCAAATTTTTACTTTCTGGTATCCCCAGCCACCAAAAACTATATTCAGGAACGTATTTGCCGTATTGCCGGCCGAAATCGTTGGCTACACCAAGAACGCTGAACTGACAAAAAGAAAATACTGGCACTGGGATTTTGCTGATCCAGGCCAGTACTACAGCCCCAAATCTGCAGATGAACTCGCGGAAGAACTGCGAGAACTGCTGATAGATGCCGTTCAATTACGATTACGGGCCGACGTACCGGTAGGCTGCTACCTCTCGGGCGGGTTGGATTCCTCGGCCATTGCAGCCATGGTGCGTTTCTGCGGAAGTTCCGGGTTGCGCACCTTCTCCATTGGATTTGATGACCCCGGACTGGATGAATCGGGCCATCAACTACGTATGGTGCAACACCTGCGGACCAATCATTCAACACTGGCATGCTCGCCTGCAGATATTGCTTCCCAATTCATGGATACCATTGCGCACACGGAAACACCTATCCTGCGCTCTGCGCCTGTTCCCATGGGCATGCTTTCAGGACTTGTTAGAAAGCACGGCTACAAGGTGGTACTGACCGGCGAGGGGGCAGACGAGGTTTTCGGTGGATACGACCTGTTCAAAGAAGGCAAGATCCGCGCCTTCTGGGCAAAACAACCTGATTCACTCCATCGCCCTATGCTGCTAAAGCGGTTGTATCCTTACCTTAATCTGCCAAAAGAGAAGGCTGGCACCTATCTCAAAAACTTCTTTGGTCAGGAACTTGAGCACACAGATCTCGCCTGGTACGCCCATCTTCCC
>JAAEOI010000462.1 GCA_024244665.1 Bacteroidota bacterium
CTCACCTGTCCGGTCAGAAAGCAATTGCAGGGTGAAATTTCCATGTGGCTTAATAGGTACAAGGAGGAGAATAAAAGGCGTTATAGTTCGCATTTATACTGCGAGACTGATCGTTCGCCTCTAAAAGCAGAACCTGTGGAGGTGCACTACGGAGATAATCCTGAACGGGTTACAGGCAGGGAGGTAATCCGGGATAACTTTGATTCCCTGCTTGCCGGCGATTCGAGGATCGTGATTTTTGGGGAGGATACTGGAAAAATTGGTGATGTAAACAAGAGCCTGGAGGGCTTGCAAAGGAAGTATGGAGAGCTTCGGGTAACCGATACCGGGATCCGGGAAACTACGATAATCGGTCAGGGAGTGGGATTGGCATTAAGAGGATTACGTCCCATTGCCGAAATACAGTATTTTGATTACCTCCTCTATGCCCTGGAGACAATTTCTGATGACCTGGCTACGCTGCATTGGCGGACCAAGGGGGGGCAGGTGGCTCCGCTGATAATCAGAACCAGAGGACATCGGCTAGAAGGGGTATGGCACTCAGGATCGCCTCTGAGTATGGTAATCAACTCCATTCGAGGGGTGCATGTGTGCGTCCCCAGAAATCTGACTCAGGCTGCAGGAATGTATAACACCCTTTTGCAAGGTGATGATCCCGGATTGGTTATCGAGCCTCTTAAGATGTACGGGTTAAGGGAGAAGAAGCCACAGAATCCTGGTAAATTTCGAATACCCCTTGGAGTGCCTGAGGTGATGATAGAGGGGAATGATGTGACCCTGGTTACCTATGGTTCGTGTGTACGGATTGCCGAACTGGCAGTTGAACAGTTGAAGGAGTTTGATATTTGGGTAGAATTGATTGATGTGCAGACCCTGCTGCCATTTGATTTGAATCATATTATTTTGGAGTCGGTTAGGAAAACAGGACGTGTGGTCTTTTTTGATGAGGATGTACCCGGTGGAGCAACCGCCTTTATGATGCAAAAAGTACTGGAGGATCAAAAGGCCTGGTTTTATCTGGATTCAGAACCGGTGACCATTACAGCCCATGAGCATCGACCGGCTTACAGTTCCGATGGTGACTACTTCTCAAACCCCAATGCAGAAGATGTCTTTGAGGCCATTTATGCCCTTATGCATGAATCTGATCCCTCCCGCTTCCCGAAAATCTATTAAAAAACTTTTTTCTCATCATCCTTAAACCGCCTGATCTTGTAGTTAAGATATGCAAATAGGATGCTGAACATGGGACTCAGGAAGTTGAAGAAGGCGAAGGGTACATACTCCATGGTTGGGACTCCAAGTACTCTCGACTGGGTGGCTCCACAGGTGTTCCAGGGTACCAGTACCGAGGTGATGGTTCCTCCGTCCTCCAGGGTTCGGCTCAGTACCTCTGGTTTAAGTCCCCGTTCTTTATAGGTTTTGGCAAACATGCGTCCTGGTACCACGATGGCAATATACTGATCTGATGCTGTGATGTTGAAAAAAACGCTGGTCGCGATGGTGGTGGCGACCAGAGATCCGGTGGATTGTGCCCAACGGATCACCGAGCTGGTGATCTTCACCAGCAGTCCGGCAGATTCCATGGCCCCGCCGAATACCATTGCGGAAAGGATCAGCCAGATGGTGTTAAGCATACCCCGCATACCGGAACTGGAAAGCAATTCGTTAACCATTTCGTTGGAGGTGGTAATGGAGACATCCCCGAAGATCGATTGCATTACAGACAGGTAAGAGGACTTGAAAAATGATGTGGTGGAGGGATCAAGTCCGAGGGCAACTTCCCTGACCAGTTGAGGTTGGAAGATGATGGCAAAGATTCCGCCAATTAGTGATCCGGCCAGCAGTGCTGGCAATGGTGGTATTTTCTTGACAATGATGAAGATCAGGAATGCCGGGACCAGCATAAGCCAGGGTGTAATCCTGAATTTGGATTCGATCGATTCCAGCACCAGTTGGATCCCGCCGGGGGCAGCATCAAAGGAGTATGTGAATCCTATTACCAGGAAAATTACAAGGGTAACCGCCATGGCCGGGACAGTGGTGATGGTCATGTACCGTATGTGGGTGAAAAGATCGGTTCCGGCCATTGCAGGGGCAAGGTTGGTGGTGTCGGAGAGGGGCGACATTTTATCACCGAAGTAGGCTCCGGAGATCACTGCTCCGGCAACGATCCCTTCGCTGATCCCAAGGGCCTGTCCTACGCCGATGAGTGCGATTCCGATAGTGGCTACGGTCGACCAGCTTGAGCCTGTGGCCAGGGAGACCAAACCGGTGATAATCACTGTGGCAAACAGGAATATTTTTGGATGGAAAATCTTGAGTCCGTAGTAGATTAGTGTGGGTACCACTCCACTAAGGAGCCATGTGCCTGCCAGAGCACCAATCATCAGCAATATCAGAATGGAGGGCATGGCCGAACCTATACTCTTTACCATGCTGTCACGAATGGAGGTCCACTTTACCCCGAGGCTGATGGCAATGATTCCGGCCACGGCCGATGCCAGGAGCAGCGCGAACTGGTTTGCCCCGTCCAGGGTATGATCCCCAAAGTAGCTTACATTCAGCACCAGGAGTATAATCAATACGGCAATGGGTATCAGTGCCTGCAGAAGGCTTGGGGAGGGGCTTTTGTTCTCGCTCATTGGACTCAATCGATAGTGGGCCAATATACTATTTTTCTTTGAGGTTCGTTTTAATTGAAAGAAAATTGCCGTATCTTGATTCTCTTCTTTCAGACTATGGAACTGAACATCGACTTCTTTAATATCGTTAACGAAAATATTGCCAAAAAGGGCCGCATCCTGATATCGGAGCCTTTTCTGAGTGACCACTATTTTCGCAGGTCTATTGTCTACCTGACCGAGCACAATGAGGAGGGCTCCTTCGGATTTGTTCTGAACAAGCCCCTTGAGATCCAGATCAATGAAATTGTGGATGATTTTCCTGAGTCCGATTTCCCGATATCGGTGGGTGGCCCGGTAAGCAATAACACGGTCCACTTCTTGCATACCCTTGGAGAGACTGTGCCTGAGAGTATTGCAGTGGCTGACGGGATCTGGTGGGGTGGTGACTTCGAAACCATCAAGTCACTTATATCCTCAGGAGGTGTATATCCGCATCAGTTGAGGTTTTTTCTGGGTTATGCGGGTTGGTCGGTCGGACAACTGGATGGTGAGCTTGAGGAGCACGCCTGGCTGGTGGGTAACATATCTCCGGGCATGATCATGAAAGGTATGGAGAGCGAGTTCTGGAGTGATACACTGGCCCGTTACAATAACAAGTACAAAGCCTGGGCCAATTTTCCGGAGGATCCGGGCCTGAACTAAGCTATTTTTCTGTTTCCGGGAGTGAATCTTTTATGCATCTGATGGAAAATCCGTCCCCTTCGTAGCTGTTGGTTCTGTGAATTTTGCAGCTGGTATAATAGAGTGATCTATACCAGGCGAAATGGCGTTCGAACTCTGATGAGGACCACCAGTAGCCTGATGAGCCCAGGACGTAGAATGTACCTTCTACATCCCGGTATCCTCCGGGAAACGCAGCAAAACCACTTTCATTTGTTGCACCTTCATTGGGCAAGTGCCAATGTGATATGCCATTTTCTTTTAATTTACCTCCGCCAGTATTCCCCCGCCAGCCGGTGATGTTTAATTGGTGTTGCCCCATACCAAGGTACAACTCCAGTTCCTGCCACTCTTCATCTGTCGGGATATGCCATCCTTCCGGCGCCAGGCTGCGGGGATCTTTTACGGTATGCCAGTTATACAGTTTGCCGAAAGGACGTTCATGTTTTGATTCATTGTCATAATAGCACCATGCACCATTATTTGCTTCTCCCCACTCTTCATCATCCGGAATTTGAGGTATGGGATCACCATTTCGGTATCTGCTGGCATTCAGGTTCTCAGCCATCCAAACCTGGCTGCCAATTTTCACAGTTTTATAGACTCTATTATCAATTGGGTCTGTAAATGCTCCTGTATTGGAAATCATAACAGTATGTTTTTAGCCTGCAAGTGTCTACTAAAGTTAAAGAAACAAACAGAGAATTGAAAGCTTATTCGTCAAGGGGCTTTACTATCAATTGTATCACGGTCCGAAGATCCCCGTTTGATTCCACCAGGATCGTCTTTAATCCCGCTGCTTCACCCGCTTCAATATCCCTGTGTGAGTCTCCGATCATCCACGACTGATCAGGATCGATTCCGTAACGTGCCATGGCTTTCCGGATCATCAGTGCCTGGGGCTTCCGGCAGAGGCAATTTTCAAGATCGCTATGGTGGGGACAGTAGTAAAAATCATCCACTGCGGCACCCTCTTTCTCGAGCTGGAGGTTCAGGTGTTGATGGAATTTCTCCACATCATTCCTGCTGTACTCTCCTCGGCTGACACCTCCCTGGTTGGTGATTATCAAGAGCATAAATCCTCTCTCTTTCAGGGCTTTCAGGGTCTCGGTCAATCCCGGATTAAGCTCCATATCCTCAGCTTTCCAGGTATAGTAACGGCCCCGGTTGCTGTTGATCACGCCGTCCCGGTCAAGGAATACGGCCTTCTTTATGGGACTTTGAATGAGAGTGTCCATTTGGTGAAGGCTCATTTTAACGGGGTATCAGGTTTTCAATGAATACACCGAAAAGCCTGGGCTCAAGAATGATGGGGTAGAGGAAGCCCACCACGGCACCCCAAAAGTGTGCAGCGTGGTTGATGTGATCGCGGTCACGACGGTTCATGTAGCTCGAGTATACAAGGTAGAGTACCCCGAACACAATTCCCGGGATGGGAAGCACCATGTAGAAATAGATCTTCTGCAGGGGGGCAAAAAAGATGAATGTGAAAACCACGGCCGAGACCGCTCCGGATGCTCCCACTGCACTGTATGCACTGTCGTTTCTATAGCGTGAGATGGTAGTGAGGGAGGAGAGGGCAATAGCGCTCACATAGAGCAAGAGGTAGAAGAAGGTGCCGGAGAAGATCACCCCCTGCTGCTCCAGTCCCTGGAATACCTCTTCAACACCGGTCCCGAAGGAATAGAGCACCAGCATGTTGATGGCCAGGTGGACATAGTCAGCGTGCAGGAAAGCGTGTGTGAAGATCCGGTGGTACTCTCGTCCATGCACCACCTTCGGCGGACGAAGGTCGAAGCGTTCAAAGATTCCCTCTTTCCGGAATGCCAGCAAGGAGATTCCTACAGTGATGATTACAAGGATGATGGTGATCACTGGTGCAGGATTTTAAAAACCAATTCCTTCATCAGTTCTCCATCGGGGGTGGTATTGCCACCGTATCCCTTAGATTTCATATCGTAGGTGCGAAGCAGGGAGATGATATTTACCAGGGTTCCTGCTTTGTACTGTCTTGCCGAGGCCAGGTAGTCCTTGGCAAAGAAGGGGTGGACCTTCAGCAGGGTGGCCACACCCTGTTCCGATTTGTCTTTGGCATAATGAATCAGCAGCAGTTTGGAGAAGTATGAGTAGAGGAATCCGGTGGTCATGGGAAGGGGATATTTTTTCTCGTTTGCAGCGAAATGATTTATGATCCGGTTGGCCCCGACCACATCCCTTTTGCCCAGTGCATTTTGAAGTTCAAACTGGTTGTAGTCCTTGCTGATTCCGATGTTTTTCTCCACATCCCCTGGTGTGATGTTTCGGGACTCCTTCCCGATGGCAATGATCAGCTTATCGATTTCATTGGCAATCTTTGAGAGATCACTTCCCAGGAATTCTCCCAGCAGTGCTGCTGCCTTGAGTTCGATCTTATATTTCTTTTTTGAGGCATATCCCGAGATCCATCCCGGAACCTGGTTGTCATACAGTTTTTTGGATTCATAGCTGACTCCGTTCTTCTCAAGGGCTTTAAAGACCTTTTTTCGCCTGTCGGCTTTTTTGTATTTGTAGTTGATCACCAGCAGTGTGGAGGGCTGAGGGTTCTCCACGTAGTGGATCAGTTTTTCAAAATCCTTCAGCTCCTGTGCCTCCTTAAGCACCACCACCTGGTGGGAGGCCATCATTGGAAATCGTTTCGCTGCATTGATAACCGTGACGGCATCACTCTCCTTTCCGTACATAATGGTCTGGTTAAAACTCTGCTCAGCCTCGGTAAGCACATTGCCAGTGATATAGTCCGTTACCTGGTCAATATAATAGGGTTCATCCCCATGGAGGAAGTAGACGGATTTGAAAGAGCGGTTTTTGAGGTCCTGGATGATCTGTTCTGAGGTCATTCCCAGCCGAATTTAAGGTGTTTCACAGAGGCTTTATGCTCTATGATTTCATGCAATGATTCGATTCCGATCTGAAGGTGCATCTGAGCAAATTTTTCAGTAACCATTTTGTCACTTTTCCGGGTCTTTACTCCTTCCGAAATCATGGGTTGATCGGAAACCAGCAGCAGGGCCCCGGTGGGGATTTCATTGGTGAATCCCACGGTGAAAAGGGTTGCAGTCTCCATATCGATTGCCATGCTGCGGACCGCCCTCAGGTACTCCTTAAATTTATCGTCGTGCTCCCAGACCCTCCGGTTGGTGGTGAAGACCGTGCCGGTCCAGTAATCCTTCCCCATGGTCCGGATCACGTGGGAAACCGCCCTCTGCATGTTGAAGGCAGGAAGTGCAGGCACTTCCGGGGGCATGTAGTCGGCCGAGGTCCCGTCGCCGCGAATGGCCGCGATGGGCAGGATCAGGTCGCCCAGTTCATTCTTTCTCTTCAATCCGCCGCATTTTCCCAGGAACAATACGGCCTTTGGATTGGCCGCGCCCAGCAGATCCATAATGGTTGCTGCATTGGCACTTCCCATCCCGAAATTGATCATAGTAATATCACCTGCAATGGCCGCCGGCATCGCAACACCCCGGTCATATACCTCGACACCCTGGCTCTCAGAAAATTCATCCAGGTAACCCTGGAAATTGGTGAGCAGGATATATTGTGTGATTCTCTCCAGAGGAATTCCCGTATACCTGGGGAGCCAGTTGTCAATGATCTCCTTTTTCGTCTTCATTCCTTCCTGTTTCATGCGTATATTAGGGGTGTAAAGATACATCATATATGCCTAAACTGAATCTTCCCGAATATGATTTCCGGCAACGCACTGAAGAGGGTAGGCAATTGATCCTGGATGTATTCAGGAAGAGGTATGTGGCCCTCACACCGGAGGAGGAGGTAAGGCAGCGTTTCGCCCGTTACCTGGTGGAGGAGAGGCACTATCCCGCTTCGCTGATCCAGACCGAATATACCCTGAACCTGAACGGAATGGTAAGGCGATGTGATATCCTGGTGGATAAGCCGGCAGGAACACCTTCGGTCCTGGTTGAGTGTAAAGCACCAAATGTGAAGATCAGCCAGGAGACCTTTGACCAGGCTGCACGGTACAACATGGTATTCCGGGTTCGCTACCTGATGGTGACCAACGGGATTAAACACTACTGCTGCCGGATCGACTTCGAAACCAGGAAAGTGGATTTCCTGGAAAACATTCCCGGGTACCAGGATATCTAGTCTTTGACGCACCTGATCGAATACCCGTTACTGAAGGGGGTACACTGACTGTCAGGGATGATGAATGGATCGTCTTGTATTATGACGAAAGGGAGGCCATTCCCGGCCTGGTTCGTACAGGTATCGGACATCCACCATCCTGTGACCTCACCCAGCCCACCGAACCTTGTTATTCCGAACTGATCAGGAATAGCACCTCCCGCACCCCTGGCAGAAAAGCCTGAAACATTGGTTCCGCTTGTATTGTCGTTCCAGTGTTCATCTCCTGTTTCGATGAGCCTTCCAATCTGCGATACGCCTCCTATGTAGGAGATCAGGGCATCTCTCTCAGCCAACGTGGGCAGATGCCAGCCAGCGGGACATGCCTCTTCAGCTGCAGGATAATTATATAAAGTACCATACGCATCATAATAGGCGCTGGAGAGAGCCTCTTCCATTTTAAAGCCATAGTAACCATAGACATAGTAGAAGGGTTCTGTGGAAGATGAATTATATGAGTTTTTCATCACAGGAAGGTAGACCAGGTTTTCGGCCATCCATACCTGGGTCCCGATTCTGACCCATTCGTATGCCCTGTTATCCCTCTGATCTACAAACATATTTTCAGGAAGCAGGGGGTGGAAGCTGACGGGTTCGCCATAGGATCTGCCGGCCTCATTCTCTGCATAAGCGATATAATAGTAATTCCCGTATTCCAGGTTCTCCAGGGTGACAGAGAACTGATTTCCTGTTATGGTGGCTGACTGGTCCTGGTAGCCGTTACCCACATAGGGCTCCAGGCCCCAGATGACACCTGCTGCAGTAATTGTTCCCCCGCCGTCACTGACAATGCTTCCGCCGGCAACTACCCCGCTGGAGGTGATTGAAGCAGGCTCAACAGTTTCAACGACGGGCAGACCGGGATTTATGATAAACAGAATGGTGGACATGGCGGTTGCTCCGTGGACATCGGTGACCTCCGCCATCAAAGAATGGTTCCCGGCATCCAGGTCCCCGCTGGAGTAAGTGTAATTGTAGGGAAAGGTTCCCAATGTTGTGATTCCGACGAAGTCGATATAAATTCTGACTCCGGAGATTGCATCTTCATCATCTGTTACCCTCAGGCTTATGTCGATGTCATCTCCATTTGTGAATTCCGAACCATTCACGGGGTACAGGATCTCGCATGTGGGGGGTGGATTTTCCGGCGGGATGGTATTGAAACTGATCACATCACCAAAGGTCCTTCCTTTATCATTCTCCGCGAAGGCAATCACATAGATGGTTTCAGCTGTTAATTCATCCAGTGTGGCTTCGAATTCGTCATCTGATACTACCGCACTAATTTCTGTGTAGCTATCGATATTATTTGCTTCTGTTCCCCACAGGAAACCTGCCTTTTGGATAGTACTTCCCCCGTCGTTGAGGATTGTGCCCACCAGAACCACTGAATCACTCGTGATGACAGCTGGTTGTTCTGTTTGAACAAGAGGGAGGGTGGAGGTCAGGATAAAGCCGGAGGTGGCTTCAGCCTCTTTCCCGTCATCGTCAGTGGCAACAATTTTAATTGTATGAGAGCCAATTTCCATCTCCCCTGTGGGAAATGATAAACTGTATGGAAAGCCATCTATGAAAAGTAATCCTACTTCGTCCACATAAAGCCTTAATTCTTCTACTGTGCCGTCATCATCGGAGGCAGTGACCCTGACTTCGATTGTTTCGCCCAACTGGAATTCTGATCCTTCTGCAGGGGAGGTGATTTCAACACTTGGAGGTGTCAGTTCGGGAATGCAGGAGACCAGCATTGCCAGGAAGAGGAAGAGTATCTTTTTCATAATTCTCAGTTCTGGGAACAACTGTAAGTTACAAAAAGTTTAACTTTTTATGCACTGAAGCAGCCATTCGTCATCAAATTCCTTCCCGTTATATAACCAATCCTTCTTTTTACCCGCCACGTTGAACCCGGCGGAAGTGAACAGCTGTATACTGGGCTTGTTCCAGGCGGCAATATTGCACCACAGTTGGTGTAACAGCAGGACTTCAAAACAGTATTTCACAAGGGTTTCAAGTGCTTCTCTTGCATATCCTTTCCCACGGTTGCTGCGATCTGCGATCAGGACTCCCACACCTGCTCGCCGGTGGAAGGGGTCGAAATCGAAAAGGTCGATGGCGCCCACGGGCCTTTTCTTTTCGTGAAGCTCTATAACCAGGCGAAGCTGTTTCTGCTCGAAAATATCCTTCCCTGAATTTTCGAGGTATTGTTTCAGTATGTATTTGGAGTAGGGGACCAGCGTTCCGGAGAGCTGCCATACTGCAGGATCATTTTCCCAGAGATAAAGAATTTCCAGATCCTCAGGTTCCAATGCCCTGAGGGAGATATGAGCATGCTTAAGTGTATCCACTCTATTTTTGCTTGTAGGAGACCACCTTGTAGGTCTTGTTCTCCCCTGAGAGTGCTTTGAAGGAGTCCTGTTTTGCGTTGTAGAGGACCTCGATCTCCTCTCCGGTGACCTCATCCACCACTACGATGGCGAAATCCTTTGCGGCAATTCCCTCCCGGGTATCCACAGCAAGGACCAGTCCGTCCGAAATGAAGCCCTCTTCTCCCTGTATCTCCACGTACCACAGGTCCTCTCTCCCCACAGCGATGTTGGTAAACCTTGACTGCAGTCCGCTCAATCCATCGTTCAGTGGTACATAATAGGTGTCATCGCCGGTGGTGTTGATGGGGTACCCCATATTGACCGGCTGGCCCCAGTTGCCGTCGCCTCCCATCTCGCATCTGAAGATATCATATCCCCCCATGTTGAAATGTCCTTTTGAGGCAAAGATGAACCTTCCCTCGGTGGGTGCGATATAGGCGCTGGTCTCATCCTGGTCCGTATTGATATTTTCACCCATGTTTACAGTGGTTCCCCATTGTCCGTCCGCCTGTTTGTCCGAGTACCAGATATCGAGTCCACCGACTCCTCCACGCTTGTCACTTGTCAGGTAGATCCTGTTCCCGTTGGGACTGAAAGAGGCGTGGTCTTCGTTGGATTTGGAGTTAATGTCGCCGAAGACCGGTTGGGCAGGGCTCCAATACATGCCGTCAAACTGGCTGTACCATATATCGGTATTTCCCCTGGTGGGTCGCATTGCCATTAGCAGGGTTGCTCCGTCGGCTGAAAGCCCGGTGGGAAACAGGTTTCCTTCAGAGACAATCTGTGTGGTAATTTCAACCGGCATCGACCAGTCATTCTCCTGTCGGGTCGACATGAAGACAGCCTGGTAGAGTGGCTTACTGGTCACCCAGACCAGCATCTTTCCATCGGCCGAGATTACCCCGCTGTAATCGGAGCGACGGGTGTTGATGGGCTCTTTAAAATAGAGTGCCCTCAGATTCAGTTCGGCATCCCTTATTATTTTTGCCCGTTCAACCTGCCTGATGGCATCTTCAGTGAGCTGTACATGGTAGTGCTTTTCAAAATTCTTCAGACTGCTGAAAGAGTCCAGTGCAACTCGTGCTTCATCAAGCTGGTTGGTTTTCCTGTAGGCATCTGCCAGGTAGTACCAGCTGTGATGGGGGGCCTTCTTGATCAGGTATTTGCTTTCCTTGTATTTGAGGGTGATATCCTGAGTGGCTTCTGTGAAATAGGGAATCGCCTCCTCCTCCATACCATGGACATTACTATAGCACATCCCCAGCAGGAATTTCACATTTGCGTTTTCAGGTTCCATACTGAGAACCCGTTTGTAGAGAAATGAGGCTTCAAGAAAATCCGCCTCTTCTATGTACCAATAGTCGGCTTCGTAGAACAGGAACTCGGCAGTCTGTTCACCCGGTTGGGAGAACAGCGGCATACTCACTGCACCAAGCAGAAGGAGTACTGCTATGTTTTTTTTCATCACTCTAGAATTTTCAGATAGTCGGGAACTTCAATTTCTTCCATCTCAATAATGACATCCTTCGCTATTGAAACGTTAAATTGCACCCTTCTGTTCAATTTCCGTCCTTCCGGTGCATCCTTGTTATCTTGGGTCCTGTTGATGGCCACATGCTCGCTTTCACTTTTCCCCGTTACCTTTAGACGGTCAGCGCCGATGCCCTTACTGATCAGATAATCTTTCACAGAATTGGCTCTTTTTACAGAGAGTCTCTTGTTATAATCGAATGTGCCAACAGCATCGGTATGCCCTGTGATCTCCACCTGAAGGGTGGGGAAGCGCTCCATCAGTCCGGAAACCTGGTCAAGGGCTGTTTTGGATTCATTGGTCAGGACAAACTTGTCAAATGCAAAAAAGAGAGGTTTAATCAGATACTTTTCAGTTTGTTTTTCCGGTTCGGATATAGTCTTAGTCTCAGTCTCAGCTCCCTCAGTCTCAGTCTCAGTCTCAGTCTCAGTTCCCTCGGTTGCTGCCTCGGTTCCTTCGGTTGCGCTTGCAATCGGTTCATAGAAGGCAACTACCTGTGGTGTGGTTTCAGGGTCAATGATCTCGAATTTGAAAAGTGGGTGCTGATCTGACTCCCCGGAGGCAAAGAGGAAGGCAGCGTCCTCTTCCTGCACACCCAGGGGTGAGATGGAAAAGTCGTCATTGGTGGTATTCAGTGGATAGCCCAGGTTGATAGCTTTGCCCCAGCCTCCATCATCCTGTAGCTCGGAATAAAACACATCATAACCCCCGATGGCGTTGTGACCCTGGGAGGAGAAATAGATTCTTTTGCCATTGGGACTTAAAACCGGTGTGTCTTCGTTGAGCCCTGTATTGATATTTTCACCCAAATTCACCGGATCGCTCCAGCTGTCGTCCTCCTGGAGATCACTCCTGAATAGATCCATCCCTCCCATGGAGGATTTCCTGTTGCTGGTGAAGTAGATGGAGCGGCTGTCGGGACTGAAACTGGCATGGGACTCAAAATACCTGGTGTTGACAGGTTTGCCCAGCGATTGAGCCGGGTTCCACCGATCGTTCTCATAAACCGACATGTAGATATTGCTGGAAAATGCATCGGAGACTACGAATAACATTGCCTTCCCGTCGGATGCAAGTCCCACTACATCCATGTTGCCTTCTGATACCACGGAGGGGTTGATCCCCTTTGGTTTGGACCAGATATCTCCCTCTTTGACCGACACATAGATTCCCCTGTAGAAAGGATTCTTTCCCATGTAAGCCATGGTCTTAAGGTCGTGAGAGACGATCCTGTTATAGGCTTGCTGGTGGGTACGGTTGATCTGTCCCAGGTTCCCGACAGTAATCTCAACCGGGTTGTTTAAGGCCACCACTGCGTTTGCACAGGAGGTAATCTGCTGATCGGCATAGGCACCCTGGATATCCGCTTCGGTTCCCACGTACTCTTTAAAAAGACGGTACTGTTCACATGCCTTCTCAAACTCCATATTGATCCGGTAGGCGTTACCCAGGTAGAGGTGAGCATCGGGTGGGGCGTTCTTCTCCTTCAGGGAACCCTCAGAATACTTTTCTGTAACAGAACCCACGGCCTTCTCAAGGTAGGGAATGGACTCGACCTTTCGTCCGGGAATGTTGAGAAGGCACATGCCCACGCGAAAGTTGATGTTCGCATTCTCCTGGTATTCTTTGTTGTAGACCTTGGTAAAGGTATACAGGGCTTCTTCATACTCTTCTGCGGCAAGAAAGAATTCACCATCAGCAAAATCCTGCTTGACATCCTGACCGGCGACTATCGTGGTAAACAGGAGCACTGACAGCATCAGGAAGGATCTTCTCATTTCAGGATGGATTAAGGTGTTAACTACAAATTTAGAAATTAATTTGACATTATTCTTTCCTCTTCTTTCGTCGGACGAAAAACAGGATGAACAGCAGTAGGACTGATCCGAGCCCGATACCCAGAACCGCAGGGAATCCCCCACCTCCTCCCTGGCCTGTCAGCTCACTCACAAGTCCGCTGTGGTCCGGGAACATTTCGTTTAGTATACCGGCAATCTCCTTGTCTTTTAATCCTCTCTCAGAAAGCATTTTATAGGTGGTCCCGATCAGCTCTTCAACTGTATAGATTCCATCTTTTCTTATATTGATCTCCTCCAGAATCTCTGTCATTACACCACTGCTCTGTTGACTTAACTTCTTGTAGAGCTGCTCAACCTCCAGGGAATGATCCATTGCCCCGATCATTGCCCTTCGCACATCGTCCAGGGTAAAACCATTCTCTTCTGCAACCTCTTCCAGGTGTTTCAGCAGATCTTCGGGAGTGAGAATCCTCTCTTTCTCCATATCGAGATCCTCCAGGTACTTTTTCACGGGGGCATCGGAGTTTTCCAGCAGTTGCTGGTAGAGCTGGTCAACATCTCCCTTTGCCAGCACATCGCTCAATAGTTTATCAACCTCTGCCTTTTCATACTCCTCCTCATCGGCCTGCAGATAGAGGTAGTCAAACAGTTCGCCCCGGGTTCCGATTCCCTCTTTCCCGGTATCCAGGGTGTCCAGCAGATCATGAATTAATCCCTCGTTTTCCCGCAGTAAAATCAACCTCAAACCCTCGGTGGAGTTGTCATTTATGGCAGGGGAGGCGGCCGGGGCTTCTGCACCAGGTACCGGGACGACCTCTGCAACAGGCTCCTTTTGCCTGCGC
>JAAEOI010000463.1 GCA_024244665.1 Bacteroidota bacterium
CCTACATTATCTCCTGCCATACCCTCCTCAAGCGTCTTATTAAACATCTCCACTCCTGTTACCACCGTCTTCCTTATCTCCTTTACCATTCCTACTATCTCTACTTCGTCTCCTACCTTTAATACCCCTCGCTCCATTCTGCCCGTACCTACAGTACCTCTACCCTTTATACTGAATACGTCCTCTATCGACATCAAAAACGGCTTGTCTGTCTCTCGTACAGGATCTGGTATATAACTATCCAGCGCATCCATCAACTCATGTATACGGCCACACTGTTCACACTCCTTATTACCACAGCCACACTCCGCAGCCTTCAGCGCTGAACCCTTGATCACAGGTATATCATCTCCGGGAAACTCATACTTGCTCAACAACTCCCTGATCTCTAACTCCACTAATTCCATCAACTCAGGATCATCCAACTGATCAATCTTGTTCATAAACACCACTATCCTCGGTACTCCTACCTGCCTCGCAAGTAGTATATGCTCTCGTGTCTGCGGCATAGGACCATCCGGCGCACTTACCACCAGTATCGCACCATCCATCTGCGCTGCTCCGGTTATCATATTCTTTACATAATCAGCATGGCCTGGGCAATCAACATGGGCATAATGCCTCTTCTCTGTCTCATACTCAACATGAGCTATAGCTATTGTTATTCCTCTCTCCCTCTCCTCGGGCGCATTGTCTATCGAATCAAATGCCCTCTCTTTAGCAAAGCCACCCTTGGATAATATGTGTGTTATCACTGACGTCAGCGTCGTCTTACCGTGATCTACATGCCCTATCGTACCCACATTCACATGCGGCTTGGTCCTCTCAAATACTTCCTTGGCCATAATATAAACTCCTAAAATTTCCTATTTTTAGTGAAATAACATTCTATATTTATTTTTTAAAACCATACACA
>JAAEOI010000464.1 GCA_024244665.1 Bacteroidota bacterium
GTTCGAAAAGGGTGGGTATATTCCCGCGAGTTTGAAAACATGACAGTGACCGTAGATCTCGAAAAGAAAGAAGCTAAAATTGAACAAAAATGAAGAGAAAACTATTTGTTTTACTGGCCCTTATTATTGGAAGTATATGCATGGCCTCCGGAACGAACTCTAAGAATACAGCCGATTTCTATGTCTCACCACTTGGCTCCGACGAATGGACCGGCACATTCGCAGATCCTGACACGAATGGCACTGACGGCACATTCGCAACTCTGCTAAGAACGCGCGATGCTGTAAGGGACCTAAAAAAGAGCAGGTCAGGAAACATAGTCGTGCTTGTTAGAGAGGGCACCTACCAACTGGAAGAGACCCTTGTCTTTGGCCTCGAGGATTCCGGTGAGCCCGGATCGGCTATTACCTACGCAGCCTATCCGGGAGAGACCCCGGTGTTGAGTTCAGGCTGAGAAATCGGTGGTTGGGAAAAAGTAAGCGGGGAACTTCCGGGCTTGCCGGAAGAAGCATTGGGACATGTACTGGTGGCAGTAGAATTCAGGGAAGCTGCAACAACAATAATTGCAATTTTTTAGTCTTCTCATTCTTATAATTAAAATCAGTATTGGATTATTCAGGGATAAGTTCCAAACCCTTGAATTTGAATCTGCTACTCATGCTGATTGTCTTCTTCGGGTATGCAGTAATATTTATGACTCCTTTATGCTCAATCCTCACAGTTCCATGTTTCTTCCTGGTCATTTCCCCGATATTTCCTGCGGGACTGATTTCCAGGGTGTCTGAGGGTGTTTTCACCTCGAATATATATTCATCATTACCATTATCCTCACTAACAATCTGGAAATTGCCCGGACGGGTAACATTCACAGTCCAGATCAATCCCTGTTTTGTATTCTCCCCCCAGCGATGTGTCACCTTTTTCTCATAATCATAGCTGACCCGCCTGATGGCATACTCACATAAGGCAACGGGAAGCTTGATTGTTCCATCCTCTTCCTGTTGAAGGGTTTCATCTCTTACCTTGGCTTCATTGTCTTCAATCTCCAGTACGATCACAGAAACCCTTGGTTGTATCAGCGATTCAGGTATGGAGACACTCAGATAAGCCTTCTTTTGTTTGAACTCAAGTGATTGTTGTGATTGATCGGCCAGGCAATAAGCTTTCTTCACCCTGGATAAAAGACCCTCCAGCTCGACCATATTCTCCTCCAGGTCTTTCAGATGCAGGTATACCTTGCCGGGCTTACTGGTGATGGCATAGGGTGGGAACTTCAGGGGGCTGGGATCGGCACCATAAATGGCTTCTCCGTTGATTTTCAGCCAGTCTCCAATAGCCGTAATGCTGTTTACCTGCGACTCGGGGATGGTCCCGTCGGCCCGCGGACCTACATTCAGCAGGTAAACGCCTCCATTGCCAACAATACGGCACAGGCTGTAGATGAAATCGGAGTATTCCTGGGAGCGGTCGTTTTCCCCGCCATAGGAGGTGTAGCCCCATCCACCCTGGGTAACCGACTCATGTGTCTGCCAGGGTACTTTCAGGTCGGGCAACCAGGTTGCTTTACTCACGCTTGGGGTCTTGCCGTTATCGATTGACACATCGAAATGGCCATAACCCATGCCCAGCCTTGAATTGACCAGTGCGCCTGGCTGGTTTTCCTTCACAATATCCATCATCAACTGGCA
>JAAEOI010000465.1 GCA_024244665.1 Bacteroidota bacterium
CAAACCCACAAAAGAGGTCACCTTCGAGTGCTGGCCCAGGGATGTCTATGTCCTGGAAAAAGGCGCCAGCCAGTTTGCCGGGTGGCCACTTACCGTAAAATTGGACCCGTAGAATCCGGAATAATAACTTTTGAGTCTGGATTTAATAACTGTGCCACAAAGCTGTTCTTTTTAGCAATTTCGGAATAATTCCACGGTGGCCCCAGGCACTCCGGACACCAATGTCCCCCTTTCAGAGCAGCGTGGGGAGTCAAATCAAAGGAGTGTCCCATGCAGCATTTCCAGGTGACCTTCACATGCATATCACCATCCCATGTATGGTCTGTCAGGGCCCCTCCCCTGAAGGTGGCAGCCTGTTTCAGATCGACCATCTCCAGCTGCACTTTTGTTTCATCATAACCATGGTCCAGCCTTTGATGGGGAATGTCATGATTGAGAGGGGGCAATTCGCCTTCCCACCCGGGAATGGCCCTGCGCATCTCATCCGATCCAAAGAAAGCATTGATCCTGCCCGAATCCCCATCGCTGACCCAGCGAAGGGTTCCCTCCTGCTGGTTGGCCAGCTTTCGTAACTGTCCCCGGGTGATACCTTCTACAAGCCACCTGTACGGAGGCACGTATTTACAGAACCATGCGGTCGCCTTCAGATACCAGGGCAGCATCTCCTTCACCTCCAGGTAGAGATCCTCCTGTGTTGATCCATTCTCCCAGTGATGAAGGTAGCTATTGAGTTTATCCGCATCGTCAAAGAACATCATGTGAAAGTTCTTCAGTGCAAACCAGCTCCGTTCCATCACACGCTCCATGCGAAGCCCCAGCTCCGTGTAGATCCTTTCAAGAAACTCAAAATAGGTGGTCCGGCATGCCGGCACTTCTGAAGGCTTCCATCATTGGCAGTTCCGTGACTATTCCCATTACAAATCACTGCTTAAATTTAGGCACTTGGCAAGGAATATATTTATGTGAGTTCAGGAATCATGGTGGAAGTAGAAAAATTGTAGTAACAATTATCAGTTAGTGATTTATTTGTTTTTTTTATCCTTCAGTTTTTTCTCAGTCTCGTTCACTTGTTCCAAAAAATGCTTCTCCACTTCAGAAATCTCATTTTCCCTCAGTTTCTTAAATTTCTGATATTCAGTATGAGCTTTTTCTAAAGCTTGTTTATGACTGATTGTTCCTGCATTGTTTAAAATATCCTTTCGTGTTATTTTCATGAATGCATCCAGCTGTTCAATCCAGTCTTTCATGTACATTGTCTCTTGGTTGAGAGCCTGAAGTTCCGCCAATTCCAAATAAGCTGATACAATACGGTTTAAAATGCTTAATTCGTTCTCAGCAAGATAGTTTTTAGCAACCTCAGTTTCTTGTCTGGTCGGTTTCTTTCCTTTATAATTTCTCAATCCTAAACCTGGTTTTCCTGAATCTACCCTTTGGTAAATTATTTCGGCTGCTGTATGCCCATGTGCTGCCCAGTGCATTTTATTCTGAACTGTTTTGAAAAATATAACCGACATTTCAAGAGATGGATTGTAATCGATACTTGTGGCATAAATGTCAAGGACTTTTCTCCAAAACACTTTTTCGGACGAGCGAATATCCCTGATACGAGCCAATAACTCATCGAAGTAATTTCCTCCTCCAGCTTGTTTAAGTAAATCATCGTTCATGGTAAAACCTTTTACGATGTATTCTTTTAACCTGACCGTTGCCCATTGGCGGAATTTTGTCCCCTGATGGCTTTTCACCCTATAACCAACAGAAATAATTACATCAAGATTATAAAACTTAACAGGACGGTCGGAACCACTAATGTGCAATATTTGCACATTGCTTTCTTCCTTCAATTCACCTTCCTCAAAAATATTTTTGATATGCTTGGTTATCACGGAGCGCTCTTTCTGAAATAGCTCACCCATTTGAGCCTGTGAAAGCCAAACGGATTCTTCTTCTAAACGGACATCAATATTGGTTTGTCCGTCTTCGGTTTGGTATAGCAGTATTTCGGAGTTGTGTTTCATTAATAGTTGAATTAATGTTACCAAAATACAGGTTTATAATCAGAGTACCATTTGTATTATGCTGGATTTATGTCATTCTATATATTAAAACAGTGTAACTATGTTATGCCGGTCCGCCCGAAATGTTATAGTATCCTCCCCAGAAACCCGAATCATCATCCACCTCCAGGGTATTGACCATCAGTCGGCCCGAATCCCTGGAAGTGATGTTCTCCATGAAGGAATTCACCGGTTGGTGAAACATGATCGGATCCATGAGCGAAAAAAGACCGGGGATCATGATAAAGGTCTGCCTTAAGGAGACACGGTACCTGATGCGACTCTGCATCACTGCAAGCTCCCCACCAATTTTTGTCAGTGCATAATGATCAAATACACTGGGTAAAACGGGGTCCCCTGTCCTTCCGACAGCGATTATCCTTACTCAAACCTATTTCAATCCCAACTCTTTGCCCTGCTCCAGCAAGCGGAGCGATTCATCCACCCTTTTGTGGATGGTCTCTGCCCTCTTTGCCATATTGATCCAGATGTTGTACTGTTTCCGGGCCGATTCCCTCATTCCAAAATAGTGATCCCGTGCCTCCGGATTTGACTGGAAAGCCAGGAGGAGGGCTCCGGGGAGGGAGTCATCCACATCCGGAATATTCACCCCTTTGTCCCACCTCCCATTACTCTTTGCCACCGTGATAGTCTTCATGCCCGAAGGTTTCATCCTGCCCTGGTCAATCAGCAGGCCTACCCTTCTTTTATTGAGTTCGGACCAGGTGCTTGTGGGCTTCCTGGGTGTAAATTTGCGCATGTACTCATCCTCATCGATCGCTCTCAACAGGCTGTCCACCCATCCGTAGCAGAGTGCCTCATCCAGGGCCATCTGGTAATCGAATGGAACATCGCCCCTCCCCTTTTTTCTAAAAACAAGCCAAACAACCTTTTCCTTCTCATGCTTATCCTTCAGCCACGCTGTCCAGGCTTCAAGGCTCTTAACCCTCAGCTGATCCGACTTATCTCCCTTAATCATTTCGTAATCCCTGGTTGATATGAGAATTTTTCAGAGAAGACCATGTCACCAGACGTATCCAGATCCAACCATTGGCCACCAGGATCACCAGCCAAAAGAGGATCGTGGTGAAAGAGGTCCCCGTATGGGCACTCAGGATGGATGGGAGCGTGGCAATAACAGCCGAAACGAAACCGGTGATAATCCCGGCAAACAGAAGGAACATATACTCCCTGGATATCAGCTTTCGAATGGTTTTTCGCTCATATCCCACTGCCCTCAGAAGGGCTATCTCCTGTCGCCTCTCAAGGATACTTCTGGAGAGAACCACCACCAGTCCAAAGGTCCCCAGGAGCAATCCGAGTGCCCCCATCACCAGGAATATGGCGAGATAAGCATTGGTCACCGAGTTGAACTCGGCCAGGCGTTCCGAACAGAGCTGCATCTCCCAACCCAGATCACGCATTCCTCTTCTCAGCTCACCGGAGACCAGCGCAGTATCAGCCACTGCTCCGTCCACAAGAAAGACCCTTGTGCCGCTGCTTTCGGGAAACTGTTCCAGAAAACGTTCATTTGCTATCAGCACATTTCCCTGGAACACCGACGGGGCCAGTCCGCCGATCAGCAACAGGTCCATGGTACCACCGGTGGAATTGGTATAATGCAGGGTATCTCCCACACCCAGTCCCAGTCCCCATTTAATCACCGTCTCATCGGCAATGGCCGGGATCAATCCGCCGGGCAGCTTCCGGGAAAGCGAGGCCCAGGGATTCTCCTGGTCCAGCTTTGGCGACCGGGTCACAAAGGAGAAACGGCCCTCCAGGTCTCCGGGATCGACCCCAAGCACCTGCGGATTCACAATTTTATTTAGGTTCAGACAGCTGGCATCGTCTCCATCGGCCTGTCGCAGCTGCACAAAAGAGTAATCACCCTCCAGTCCGTATTCATACCTGATGGTAGCGTCATTCAGTTGCTGCAAGACCGGGAGTGTCGATTGGGCATAATATAGAAATCCACCCGTTCCGCTGGCCGGATCCTCCGAAGAGGCAAAGAGATCCTTCCTGTTGCTCCCGGTAGAAATAACCAGGAAGGCTCCAATGGCAAACAGGATCACAATACTCATGCTCCGTGTACGGTTGCGTGTGGCATTCTTCCAGCTGAGCCGCGAGAGATCAAAACCGTGGGCTACCGGCTCCTGTTTTTTACCCAGGTACCAGAGAAAACAGGAGAGAACGGAGAGCAGTAAAAGTCCGCCGGCCGGGAAGAAGAGTGCTGCATTTACCACCTCATGCCTGGCCAGCTGGGATACAATTAAACCAATGGCAACGGCTCCACTAAGCAGGGAAAAGGCTGCAGTCAGCTTCCTGCGCCAGTGTCCCCTGTGCATGGTGCCAGTCCGGGCAGAATTCCGGGTGCCTATTTTATGAGTACTGATCAGTTGTCTGAGCCTGCGGTTAAGAGGGAACCAAAAGGAGAGCAGGGCTATGAA
>JAAEOI010000466.1 GCA_024244665.1 Bacteroidota bacterium
GCTTCCTGAATCAAAACTATTGCAAAAGATTTTAAAACTCTTTATGCCGCCAAGTGACAGTGATAGTATGCCTTCGCCAAGCATTCCCATGAGCGGATCAGAGAAAGACCCATCAGATTCATCAAGTAGCCAATCACAGCAGGAAGAGCAACAGGAGTCTTCATCGTCAGGGGGCGCTTCGTCTTCATCTCAACAGGAACAGAAGCAGGGAGCGTCTGGGAAAGACACGTCTCAGGCTGAAAAATCAGAGTCTGTGCCTTCTGGTTCTGAGCAAATGGATGAGCCAGCCGGGCAGAAACAGGAGTCTGGCCAGGACGTTAATGGCAGCCCTACGCAAGGGCAGGAGCCCGCAGGAGGTGCTTCTGATACGGAAAAAGAAGAGGGCAAGTCGCCAAGTGGTGGACAAGCGTCAGGTGAAAGTAGAGGAAGCCAGGGAGATTCACAAAAAACAGGTGGCGCCGAGGCTGGATCCAACAAAGAAGATAAACCTGGTACGGAAAATGATACTGCTAAAACAAACCAGGGCCAAAAAGAACAGGAGGTTGGGCCGTCTGATAAACAGGAGTCAAGTGAGGGGGGAGAATCTGGAGGGCAATCCTCATCTTCCAATGCAGATAAAGATCCAGACCAAGCGGCACAACAGCAAGAATCCGGTATGGATAGCGGTGGAGAATCAGGGCAGGATCAACAAGAGGGGGCGCCTGGTACGGGCGGAACGGGTAGTGGATCAGGTGGTACGGGAGTGAATAGTTCCGGTAGCCGCCAGGACCAGAAGGAACAAGGGGCTGGTTCGTCGGAAAATGGCCAGGGTGGGCAAGCAGATACATCAGATATACAAGCTGATAGTGATGGTAAGGATTCTGGTGGCCAATCCTCATCTTCCAGTGCTGGTGAAGGGCATACTCAAGGGGCACAACAACAAGGATCTGGTATGGATAGTAATGGAGAATCAGGGCAGGAACAACAAGAGGGTGCTTCTGGAACAGGAGGAACTGATAGTGGGTCTCAAGGTGGCGGGCAATCGGTTGGAGAAGGCCAGAGTGGTCAAGAAGATTCGCAGGGTTCAGGTGGTAAGCAGTCTGGTTCCGGTCAGGATAGTGGTTCTGGTGAAGGGGCGGATGGACCTGTAGAGGGCCAGGGCCAAAAGGAGCGAGGGACTGGTTCGTCGGAGAGTGTGCAGGACAAACAAACAGATACATCAGGGCGGTCTGATAGTGGTGATAAAGGCTATGGGGGGCAATCTGCTGCTTCCGGAACAGGTAAAGAGCAGGCTCAAGGGAGTGAACAACAAGAACCCGGTTCGGGTAACGAGGAGGGTTCACAAACAGAAGGCAGGGCAGGCCTTGAATCCGGGCAGGATAAAAAAGCTGGTGGCGAAGAAGGCACAAGGCAGGCTGGCAGTGAAAGCCAGAAAGGTCAGGGTGGGTCGCGGGCAAGCAATGAAGGCCAGAAAGATCAGGGTGGTTCTCAGGGAGAAGGCGAATCAGGACTTGAACCCGGACAGGATAAGAAATCTGGTGGCGGTGAAGAAGGTACAGGTCAGTCAGGCAGTGAAGGGCAGGAAAGCCAGGGAGGATCACAGGGAGAAGGCGAGTCAGGACTTGAACCCGGACAGGATAAGAAATCTGGTGGCGGTGAAGAAGGTACAGGTCAGTCAGGCAGTGAA
>JAAEOI010000467.1 GCA_024244665.1 Bacteroidota bacterium
AGAACTGTACTCCCATGTGTTTACATCATTAAAAGGGCCATCCAGCATAGGACGTTCAGTCCCATAACCACTATTATTCAGAATAATAACGATTGGACTTAGCTTATATCTTGCTGCTGTTGACAGTTCCATTCCTGTCATTTGAAAGGCCCCATCTCCGACCAGCACCAGAGGTCGCAGATTGGAATCTGCCAATTGTACTCCCAGACTTCCAGGTACGGCAAATCCCATTGACGCATAATATGCAGGTGCAAGAAACTCCGTCTCACTGTGTATTGCCATATCCATGGCACCAAACATTGCGTCTCCCGTATCTGCGATGACTACCGTGTTTTTATTCAGAAAGGAGTTAAGACGCTGGAAAAGATAGTTTATTGATATTTTCTTTCCGGCAACCGGTTGGAGTGGTTGATAAAGTACCGGATGAGGAATGTCTTCATCCTCACGCTTCTTAAAATCAATCTGTAAAAGACCTTGAATAAAATCACATAATCCTACATCTTCATACGCGTGATAATGTATATATATATTTTCACTGGTTGCATATATAGACCGGCCCTGATCGAGATGCGCTGTAAACATGCCGAGATTTATATCTGTCATAAATGTACCCATGAGGATCAGGCAGTCGCTTGATTCTACATACTCTCTTACTTCATCACGACCAATGGCTCCTTCATAAATCCCCATATATTGAGGATGATGTTCACTGATTAC
>JAAEOI010000468.1 GCA_024244665.1 Bacteroidota bacterium
AGTCCCGCTAAAAGCTTCAGTACGGGGGGTAAAATCTGTCCATGAATGAAGTTTTTCCAATTGAATACTTTCAGGAAGCTCGGGTCCCCCGGAAAGGAACTGAAGGTCCCAGGTTCCTCCCGGTTCAACAGGAGCTCCTTTCACTTCGTGATACTCCCATGCAGCTGCCTGATGCGCCCGGTCGAATGTTCTGAGAATAAGGGATACCCCTGGCTTCATATGAAGGTAGACTTCACTCTCTTTTTCCTTCGGTTTCATAGCTCCCAGACCAGTATTTCCGGTAAGAGGATCTAAAATCATCACAGATTCTGGCTGGTAATTAAGCGGGATATAGCCATCAATGATGTGGGGAGTGTGGTTGACCAGGTAGTAGATTTTTCCATCTTCCAGATCCCTGCGCACAAAGTCCAGCCCTTCCTTCTTCAATGCCTCTCCCTGAATCCCCATCTCAGCAAGGGTTTCCAGCACCTCTGTGGATATGTCCAGCTCCTTTCTTACCATTTGGATTTTCTCTTGCAGTTGGGTGGTCCGCTCTTGATGCATGTGATACCCGGGAACCGATTCGGGAAGACCGGTAAAAACCACATTTGCGCCCGAACCGGCAAGCTCAGAAAGAAAATCGAATGATTTAATGGTCATCTTCTCGCACTGCGGGACCACAAGTGCGTGGTATTCAGTACCGGATACATGAATCTTTCCCTTTTCTGAAAAGGCCTTTGTCAAATAGAGGTCCGATATAAAATCCACCGAATACCCCTGTTCTATCAGCGTGTTTACAGTCTGATAAAAAGAGCTTGGAACGAGCCATTCATCTTTGTTGTGAATCCCCAGCTGCATCAGCAACTCTCCAGAGTAATCCTCCGCGATGACATCGTGGAAGGGCCAGTAGACCAGGATTTCGTTGTCGCTTTTGCCCGACTGAAGCATGGATTGGCACCGGGTGATGTATTCAAACATAAATGGGGCATCTCTCCACAGGGTTGAGGTGGGAACAAAGTTGACCGAGGCATAAAACTTCCAGCCGGGCCATGCCGACTCATCAGGAAAGTAGGTAGATCCGTGGAAGAAGGAGTGGTTGACCCCCGAGAGGAATATCTGCTCCACCTCAGGTTTGCACTGCGACAGGGCCGTTTTGAAATGTTCCCGCAACCATGTGAAGGTTTCGGAGGAGGTGAGTTGTTTGCCCGAAATGTGAGCAGCTGAAGATGCAAATTTCAACATGATCAAATCGGGCTGGGCCTTGTTGGCATCAGATTCTTCCCACCGGACTCCAGGTATATCGAACTGCGTTGCATAAAAGGATTCACATTCCGGGATATCTGCCGTGGCGTAAATGTCCAACAGGTTGGCCGGACATCCGTGTGCCTGGTATTTGGTTTTGAAGGTCTGTTCCCGTGACCACTTGTTCCAACTATGGGAGAAGTCCTCCAGCAAAAGGTCGGATAGGGTTTCCCTGTAATCGCTGAGGATCAGGGAAGGATCACCTCCTGATCCAACAGCGACCAGCTTTGGAAGGTGTTCTGAGAGATCATAACCACGCCTGGTATTAAATTCTTCAAACAGACGGGGTGTATAGTTGGCTCCATAGACTTCATAGCTGTCATTAAACAGGGCTCTTAACTTGTTTTGTGCCGGACCCAGGGCCTTTTCATAAGGTTCCAGGTAATCCTTCAGTGCATCTTTGGAAAAATGATCCAGCACCCAGCCCTCACCGCCAGGTGCAGATCGTTTGACCTGCTGTCCGGTTTTTGCCAGAAACAGGGCATATACCACACAATCATAATCCGGGATCCACTCCAGTTTCCTGTTCTCCACGAGCGACAGAAGATCCTTTTTCTGCCCGTCTGCATCAAAGCCATAGAGATATTGCAGAAAGGCGGATTCTGGCTTATCACTCCCCTGGAGGATGATTTCCTGCTCCAGTTTTGCTCCTGACTTCAGTACATATTCCCGGATATAAAGTTTGCTGGCGGCAAATTCCGGCTCAACCTGAGGCCCTCCAAATGGCCAACCAGTGCCCAGGACCATATCCACGCCCATATCCAGCCTTTCGGCCTCATCCAGAGTATGCATAAGCATCTCCATCCATTCCGCTGAAAGGTGATTAATAAATTGCTCCTCAAAACCCTTTACACCATAGATCGGTGTAATCTCCACCCCACCGATACCAGCCTGCGCGAACTCTTCCATTCGCCTGGTGATGTTCTCCCTGTCTACCGCATTTCCCATCCACCACCAGCGGGTCCAGGGTTTCATGGATGAAGTTATCTCCGGCCAGATTTCCTCAGCATCGGCAGAGGTCTTACCGGGCTGAGTTGAGCATGAATACATCCCGGCAGCGGCTATGCCGCAACAAACAAGGGTGAGGATCAGATATCTTTTCATAAGGTCTAATGTATGGAAACTTCTGGTTTTTTATCTACCGCCCAGTCCTGGTTCTTTCGTGACCCGTAGTAGGGGTAGAAATCCCAGGGTGCATCTTTTCCCAGTGCACGCGGATCGCCTGTCGCGGCTGTATATTCCTGCAACTGGTTGCCAAGCTTCTCCTTTGTCCCGGCGTATTCTTCCAGCTCCGCAACATTGTGGATCTGTCCCGGATCTGTTTTCAAATCGTACAATTCTTCTGCCGGTCTCATGCCAAAAGCCAGGTGGTAAAACTTCTGAAATTTCTCCTTGTTTTCAAGTAGCAGGGTTTTTGTGGGACTGGAATCAACCTCTCCATACGGTATCGCACGCGAACAGTACTTTGCCTCAGGATTGCCCGATGGCCAGCGGCCCGGTTCATAATTCCTGATATAGAGATAGTCCTTTGTTCGTAAGGCACGGCATGGGTAACCTTTGCCTCCCTTGCGGCACCCGTCATGACGTTCCATGGCAGTATATGCACTTTCCCTGGATCCTTTCTCATATCCGGAGAATACATCCATCAGGCTTTTTGCAGTCATTTCACCGGGTACTTCCAGCCCTGCAGCCTCCAGGAATGTGGATGCCAGATTGCTCAGGTGGACAAATCCCTCGTATTCCCTGTTGGGGGCGAGGATTTTTGAAGGCCAGCTAATGGCCATGGGCATTTTTGTCCCAAAATCGTAGAGACTTGCTTTAGCCCTTGGAAAAGGCATACCGTTGTCGCTGGTGATAACCACCAGAGTATTTTCCAGTTCTCCAGCTTCTTCAAGTATGGAGAGCGCTTTCCCTACCAAACTGTCCCACCGCTGAACCTCATAATAGTAATCCAGGATGTCATTTCGTACGATTGGATCATCGGGCAGATGACTTGGGACGATCACTTTTGAAGGATTCATTCCTGAGTTTACCCCTGAATTCACCGCATAGGGCCGGTGTGCATCGGAGCTGCCCAGCCAGAAGCAAAAGGGTTGATCCTCTGGTTTGGCCTGAAAGAATTCCTTAAAGCTTTTATGCCTTATTCCGGCCGGATTCATTTGCGAGCGGCCACTATGAACCCATCCAGTGTCATTTTTGAACTTACCCGGAGACCAGGCTTTGCTGTATGAGCCAATGGCATAACCTGCCTCCTCAAGCAGATCCGTATATATGGGAAACTTTTCCGGAAGCTTGCTGTGTATATTCCCGGCCTCTTCAAGCCTCCAGATGTGCTGGCCTGTTAAAATGGCACTTCGGGAAGGTCCGCAGGAGGGAGCATCACAGAAGGCATTGGTGAAAAGTATTCCATCACTGGCTATTTTATCAAAAGCAGGAGTCCTGACTATGGGATCACCCATGGCCCCGGTATGAAGCCAAGATTGATCGTCAGAGATACAAAAGAGAATATTCGGTTTGCTATTTGATACCATGGCCTGGCAGCCTGAAAGCAGGAGCAGGGAGCTTGTGCAAAGGAGGAAAGTCAGTAAATTTTTCATGGAGTTCAATGATTTTAAGCTTCAGATGTCCTAACAGGTATATTACTAATTGATTGGCTCATATTTATAAAACTCATCAGCTTTTATGGTGGAATCATAATCAGGATTAGCATTCATCATTTGAGCATTTACAGAATCAAGCCAGGCATGCAGTCTTTCTTTTAACTCCTGCGTTTTTTCAGGTTCAGTTTTCGATAAATCTATTTGCTCGCCAATATCATTTTTAAGATTGAACAGTTGTACTGTTCCATTTTCGTAATATTCCAAAAATTTGTAATCTCCATCTCGAATGGCGCCTCCCGGACTTTGCATTCCATGGTTGCTGTAATGGGGGAAATGCCAGAAAATGGGGCCTTTTTCCATGTGTCCCCCTTGTATAAGTGGGGATATATCCACCCCCTCTTTGTCCTTGCCAATCTTTTCTGCTGCACCCACCATATTTAAAATTGTTGGAAACATATCGACACTTGTAATTGGGACTGAACACTCGCTACCCTGTTTTCCTTTACCCGGCCATTTTACAATCAGCGGTACACGAATTCCTCCTTCATAAAGCCATCCTTTTGCGCCCCGTAAGGGCAGGTTTGATGTTGAATAAGCCTCGTCCTGTTTGTTGTCAGGTACAATACGGCGTGGATTACCGACATTGGCTGCTGCCATACCTCCGTTGTCAGAATAGAAAAAGATAATTGTGTTATCTTCAATTTCCAGCTCTTTCAATTTATTAAGTATGCGACCAAGGCTTTCATCCATACTCTCAACCATTCCGGCAAACTCCACATTGTCCTGTTTTTGCTTTATCTTAACCATACCATCAGGAAGAATTTTATAGGGTTTATAAGTGCTGGTATTCATAAGCTTCTTTAATTCAGCTTGGGAAGGATTTTCGGGATTATCAGGATTTCCTTCCAAAATATATCTGGGATTGTTATTATCATTTACCTTACTTAGTTTTTCTGAGTATTTCTTAACGAGGTCTTTTCGTCCCTGAATGGGATCATGAACAGCATAATGCGACATGTAGAGAAAAAACGGTTTGTCTCTATTTTTCTCAATATATTTGACAGCTTCATCTGTAAGACAATCGGTTAGATAATCGTCTTCATTACTATCCTCAAGACCTTCCAGGTTAAAGGGTCCATGATATCCTTTCTTAGGCCATCCTTTGAGCCAGTTATTCGGTATATGCATATCAAATCCATGAGCCATTGGGTTTGAAGGATTTTCGCCCAAATGCCATTTCCCAATAATTGCAGTTTGGTACCCTATTTCTTTTAATGCCTCGGCAATTGTAACTTCTTCGTAGGGTAATTGTTGGTTAATAATTGCATTGCTGTATTTTTGAAATGGAAATTCATTACGCCCTGGCAGCCAATCGGTTAGATTGATGGTTGCCGGATATTTACCCGTTAATATGCTTGCCCGGGTTGGAGAACAAACATGGCATGCAGCATAGGCATCAGTAAACCGGACACCTGCTCTGGCCAGGGCATCGATGTTTGGCGTGTCGTAGAAACTACTTCCATAGCAACCGACATCCGTCCAGCCTAAATCGTCGACAAGGAAAAAGATAATATTTGCTTGCTTCTCTTGCTCTGTGCAGGCAACGCTAATGACTAATGCGAGGAGAATTGCAGTTTTCTTTATCATCTTATTGGTTTTGCTGGATGATGCATAGTTTTGGTGCGGCTCCCATCCACCACCAGCGGGTCAAGGGTTTCATGGAGGAGCTTAGCTCCGGCCAGATATTTTCATTCTCCCCAATGTAAGGAATCTCATGCTTAAAACCACCCTTTCTCCAGGGTGGAAAAGTATTCAAAAAGTGCAAATTTAGTCCCATTTAGTGCATTTGTATTGATGTGGTTGAAGCTTAAATTTATAGGTTGCTACTCCATTTCAAACTCTATGACTAAAACATCCAGGGAAGAGCTGATAAGCACACTTAAAAGAGCCCGTACCTGGGAAAACATTGAAGCCTGTATCAACGCTGCAAAATCGGATAAATAGTCAGAATTAAAACAGAACTTATGGCAAAGATTTACTATGACAAAGATGCGGATGCATCCTTACTGAAGGGAAAAAAGGTCGGAATCATTGGCTATGGCAATCAGGGAAGGGCCCAGGCGCTGAATATGAAAGATTCCGGCATCAAGGATATTCTGATTGGAACGGCGAAAGATGACACCTATGATCAGGCCATTGAGGATGGTTTTAAGGTAGTCGAAATACCGGAATTGATCAGGCAGGTGGATATAGTTTTTATGCTTATCCCGGATGAGATCATGCCTCAGGTATACAACGATCAGATCAGAGAACATCTCTCCCCTCTAATGGTTCTGAATTTCGCTTCGGGCTACAACATCACCTTTAAACAGATTATACCCCCCGGGGATGTGGATGTGGTGATGGTAGCTCCCCGGATGATTGGAGATGGTGTACGCAATCTCTTCCTTGAAGACAAAGGCTACCCTGCGTTTATTGGTGTTGAACAGGATGCCTCAGGATCGGCCAGGCAGATGGCCCTCGCCCTTGCCAAGGCCATGGGAGCCACTAAGATGGGTACCATTGAAGTCACCTTTAAAGATGAAACCATGCTGGACCTCCTGGCCGAACAGGCTATCTGGCCCATGATCACCTCGGTCATCACAGAGGCTTTCCGGTTTGAGATTGAAAAAGGGCATCCGGCCGAAGCATCCCTGGTGGAACTCTATCTGTCAAAGGAGCCAGCCTATATGCTTGAAAAGATGGCTGAGATGGGCCTCTTCAAACAGATGCCTTTGCACTCACATACCAGCCAGTACGGTCAGTTATCCAGATCTGAGTCGCTCGATAAAACCTTTATCCGAAAAACCCTCGAAGAGGCATATGAGTACCTGGAATCAGGCAGTTTTGCAAAGGAGTGGAAATCGGAACAGGAGAAGGGATTGCCAGAATTTAAAAGGCTTCGTAAAGAGTCACTGGAGTCAGATATCACCAGGTTGGAAGAGAAGCTGTTAAATCCACCTTCATAGCTTAAGGAATGGTTTCGGAGTCCCTGATTATTATCAACCTGATCATTGCCATTGCCATCATCCTGGTATTTATCATGGTCTTGCGATGGAGCCCTGTTGTGGCGCTGATATGCGGCAGCCTCTATATGGGTATTGCATCCCAGGTGGGCTTAATAGATACCATGGCACAGATCACTACAGGTTTTGGAGATCTGATGGCAGCCATTGGTTTATCCATTGGTTTTGGGGTCATCATCGGACAGTTACTTTATGACTGTGGCGGGGCCCGTAGTATTGCGCTGGCCATGGTAAGGATTTTCCCCAAAAAGTATGTGCTTTACGGGATTGGTGTCGCCGCCTTTATCTTTTCCATCCCGGTATTTTTTGATGTGACCTTTGTGATCCTGATCCCCCTGGCCCTGGCCCTGACCCGTGAAATTAACAAACCATTGCCCTATGCCGTGGGTGCCATGGTCATTGGTGCAGCAGCAGCACATACACTGGTGCCTCCAACTCCCAATCCCCTGGCTGCTGCGGAGATACTCCAATTTGATCTTGGGATTATGATTGTTGCAGGATTGGTACTGGGACTTCTGGCTGCACTGCTGGCCATGAGGATACTCTTCTTTTTTCTGGACAGGGGACTCTGGAACGAAAAGAAGGATCAAAGCGAAGAGATAAGTCCGGAGCCCGTTGAAGTGCAAGAGCATGCCCCCGGTGCAGGAGTCGCCCTTATCCCCATCATTATTCCAATAGTTCTGATTTTAAGCGGAACCATCTACCAGGCATTTTCGGAGCATATTCCCTCCCTGGTACAATTTATCAGCCATAAGGTGGTGGCCATGCTGGCCGGTACCATTGCAGCTTATGTTATCGCCCACAGGAAGCTCTCAAAGAGCGTGATGGGAAACTCAGTCCAAAAGGCCATGGGATCGGCTGGAATGGTGCTGCTTATTACAGGAGCAGGCGGAGCATTTGGAGCTGTGATACAGGCTACAGGCATTGGTGGCATTCTGGCGGAAAACATTGGGGACTCCCCAGGTTCAGGTATCTGGGCCATACTGATCACCTATGGAACAGCCATGGTGTTTCGCATATCACAGGGATCGGGTACGGTGGCTGCAATCACCACCATGACCATCATGGCCGGTGCCCAACTGGCACAAACTGTGGGTGTTCATCCGGTTTGGATAGCCATGGCAGCGCTTTCAGGGGGGATCAGCATAGGTCATATCAATGACAGCGGGTTCTGGGTAACAGCCAAGCTAAGTGGCTTCAGCGTTACGGGGGGATTGAAAATCTATACGCTGGGGGAGTTTATTATTTCCATTATTGTTCTTATAATCTCCATTTTTGGATCTCTATGGATCAATCCATGATTAGCAACAGCGAGCACCTATAAAATAGTATTTGGATCGAAGATTGACTTTTGCAAAATAAAGTAAGAAAGTCCAAAACAATTGGCCTCTTTGGGAGGCCCTGAATTCATCAAGATAAAGGTCTGATTGTAAGATCAATTCATGGGCCGAAAAGGTCAAATTGTATAAAGGAAATGCCAAATATGGTATTTCATGCAAACTTCATTTACTCTACATTTAGCGAAGTCCCGATTAATTACACCAAAACCATGTAAACTATGAAACAGAGAATCCCGTTATCCTTCCTCGCAGGCTTATGCTTATTCGTATTATTATCCACTTCTGGATTTGCTGCAAAGTCCGTTGAAATCAAAGATCTCAAGTGCGAATATTTCACAAATCCCCTGGGGATCAACGAAACCCATCCCAGGTTTTCCTGGATCCTGGAATCGGCTGCAGAAAGTCAGGTTCAGAGTGCTTACCAGGTCGTGGTCGCTACATCACCCTCCCTGCTAAGTGAGAAAAAGGCCGATCTGTGGAACAGCGGGAAGTTGGATTCGGATCAGAGCATTCAGGTAAAGTATGCAGGAAGTGATCTGGAATCACGTGATATTTGCTGGTGGAAAGTCCGCGTCTGGGACAAGGACGGGAAAGCCTCCTCGTGGTCAGAACCAGCCAGTTTTGAAATCGGATTGCTCAATGCATCAGACTGGAAAGCAGACTGGATCAAATCTTCCATCCGCTTTGATGAGGTGTTCCATGCCAGCCCGATGCTAAGGAAGGAGTTTAATCTGGGAAAAGAGATCAAGTCTGCCAGGCTCTATATATCCACCATGGGTTTGTACGTGACTGAAATAAATGGGAAAAGGGTAGGTGATCAGGTTCTGACACCCGGGTGGACCAGCTTCCATAGCAGGGTGCAATATCAGACCTACGATGTCAGCTCCATGCTGAAGGCGGGGGAGAATGCAGTGGGTCTTGTACTGGGAAATGGATGGTACCGGGCATTTCGTCCCAATAGCAGAGACATTGAAGGCTTCGGGCAAAAAAGCCTGGATGCCATGGCACAGCTTGAGATTACATATACAGATGGGACCAAAGAGTTTATCCTTAGCGATCCCAGCTGGAAATCTTCCACAGGTCCCATTGTGAAGTCCAGTATGTACGATGGAGAGATGTACGATGCTCGTCTGGAACAGCCTGGTTGGTCCAGCCCGGGATTTTCTGATTCAGAGTGGTCGGGTGTGGAAAGGGTAGATAACAACAAGGAACTGGTGGTTCAGCCAGTCGCTCCTCCTATGAGAAGGATTGAGGAGATTACACCCATCGAGATTTTAGTCACCCCCGAGGGAGATACCGTATTGGATATGGGTCAAAATATGGTGGGTTGGATTCAATTGAAGGTCGACTGCCCGGAAGGAACTGTCATTACCCTCAGGCATGCAGAGGTTTTGGATAAAGAGGGGAATTTTTACGTGGCCAACCTGAGGAAGGCAGCACAGGTAAATACCTACATCTGCAAGGGTGGAGGCACTGAAGTCTTCGAACCCTTATTTACTTTCCAGGGATTCCGGTTTGTGGATATTTCAGGTTATCCGGGTGAAGTAACCAAGGAGATGGTTACAGGGGTGGTTGTACACAGTGATATGGACAGAAGGGGAACATTTAGTTGCAACGATGAGCTGATCAACCAGCTTCAGCATAATATTGTATGGGGACAAAAAGGGAATTTTGTGGATGTGCCCACCGACTGTCCGCAGCGCGATGAGCGCTTGGGATGGACCGGTGATTGTCAGGCATTTGCTCCAACAGCCTGTTACAACATGGATTGCGCAGGTTTTTATACCAAATGGTTGAAAGATCTGGCAGTGGATCAGCACGAAGATGGAGCTGTTCCCTGGGTTGTTCCAAATGTGTTGGGAAGGGGAGCAGCACATGGCTGGCAGGATGCAGCGGTGATCGTTCCCTGGGTGGTCTACCAGTATTACGGTGATGTTCAGATTTTGGAGGAGCAGTATGAGAGTATGAAGGCACTGGTGGAATTTATGCGCAAGGAGGCAGGAGAAGCCTTTCTGTGGGTCCCTGAAGAGCGGCAATTTGGTGACTGGCTTGCTTATGCCACAACCCGGTCCGACTATCCCGGGGCTACGACGGATAAGGACCTGCTGGCTTCAGCCTTCTTTTATCACTCCACCGACCTGCTCGCGAAATCTGCCAGGGTCCTGGGGAAGGAGAGAGATGCAGCGGATTACCAGTCCCTGATGACCCGCATTAAAATTGCCTATGCCCGGGAGTACATCACGCCCAACGGAAGATTATCATCCAATACACAAACTGCTTATGTGATAGCCCTGGCATTTGGCCTGATACCGGAGGAGCTGGAAACCGCTGCCGCTAAACGCCTTGCCGATGATGTAAATGCATTTGGGCACCTGACCACCGGTTTCCTGGGGACACCCGATCTGTGCCATGTGCTGACCAGCTACGGGTATTTGGATGAAGCCTACAAGCTTCTTTACCGAACCGATTATCCATCCTGGTTATATCCGGTTACCCAGGGTGCTACCACCATATGGGAACGCTGGGACGGTCAGAAACCCGATGGAAGCTTTCAGAACCCCGGGATGAACTCATTCAACCATTATGCCTATGGGGCTGTGGGTGACTGGCTCTACCGGAAGGTGGCCGGAATTGACCTGGATCCCACGAATCCAGGATTTAAATCCTTTATCATCAAACCCCACCCGGGCCGTGAGATGAATGATGTAAATGCTACCCACATGTCCCCCTATGGAACCATCTCTTCTGATTGGAAAATTGAGGGGGGGAAATTCAAACTAAGCGTTCATATCCCTGTAAATACCACAGCCGAAATATATGTTCCCACAAGTGGTTCAGATCTTGAAATTAACGGGGAGCCGGCCATGGTGGTCGAACTGGTGCAGGATAAAGGACTGGACTATCAATATAACAAAGTTAAAAAGGGATCAGGTACCTATACCTTTGTAACTACTTACAATCCATAAAACCATTACGATGAAAAGAACAACTCTTTTTCCGATCCTGATAATCTTCCTGTTTTCCATGGTAGCGTCTGGGCTCCAGGCCAAAGAGAGACCCAATGTGCTGTTTATCATGATCGATGACCTGGGATGGAAGGATGTGGGATTCATGGGATCCACCTTCTACGAAACACCCCATGTGGATGCTATCGCGGCAAGGGGCATGCGATTCATGAATGCCTACACGGCCAGTCCCCTCTGTTCGGCTACGCGCAACAGCATTATGTCCGGGACCTGGCCAGCAAGAAATGGCCTTACCGGAGCTTCGGGACATGCCAAAAATGTCTCTTATGTGGCCAGGCTCAGGGAAAAGGCAGACCCCGATCGCAAGGTGCTGGATGTGGAAGGATCCACACGCCTGAATCCTGACTATTATACCATGGCAGAGGCATTCCGGGATGGGGGATATACCACTGCCCATATCGGGAAATGGCACATCGGAACGGCTCCAAGTGACCCCCTGAGCCAGGGATTCGATGTGGATATTCCCCATACCAATGCACCCAGTCCGCTTCCGGAGGGATGGTTTGCCCCATGGCCAGTATGGGAAGGTGAAGGGGAGGAGGGCGACCACCTGGAGGACCGCATGGCCGAAGAGGCTGTGAAATTTCTCCGGGAGAACCATCCGGATAAGACGGGGAAACCCTTTCTGCTTGATTACTGGGCCTTCTCGGTCCATTCCCCCTGGAAAGCCAAGCAAGCGCTCATCGATAAATATGAAAAGAGGGCCAATTTCTATGAGGGACAGCATACCGCCGTGTATGCCGCCATGGTGGAGATCATGGACGATGCCGTCGGGCGCCTGATGAATACCCTGGAGGAAGAGGGACTCATTGACAATACCATAGTGATTTTTTATTCGGATAACGGAGGATGGTTCCTGGGCTCGAAGAAATACGTGCATCCCGATTATGTGGATGTACCCATGGGGACCAACTATCCCTTACGCGACGGCAAGGCTTCCATATACGAAGGAGGGACCCGTGTACCCCTGGTTATTTCCTGGCCGGGTTTTATTGAGCAGGGAAGCGTGAACCATGATGTTTTATTTTCAAGTGTGGATTTTTATCCCACACTGACGGAACTCTGCGGCATCAAAACCCGGAGGGGGATCAAGCTGGATGGAAGCAGTATCAAACCGGCACTATTTGGTAAGGAGATGACGCACG
This sequence comes from Bacteroidota bacterium, assembly GCA_024244665.1. The sequence goes on from JAAEOI010000468.1 coordinate 12,458, forward strand.
ATGAGATCTACTGTCATTTTCCCCATTACATTAAAGCCACGGGGAATGTTCCTTCAACATATGTAAGAAAGGGCGACTGGAAGCTTATAAGGCACTATCATGACAACCAGGATCAGACACAC
>JAAEOI010000469.1 GCA_024244665.1 Bacteroidota bacterium
AGCGTCTGGATCAGATGGAATTTCCCAATTTCAATCTTAACCTGGATATTGGTGAATTGCGCTTTTCTGGAAATTCGTTTTATGATATAAAGGGTGGGTTCAGGTCAAGCATCGATAAAATCTTCTATATTGATAGCCTCGATGTTTCTGGTGAGAGCGGGGGAAGCGTGGGGCTTAGCGGGGCGTTTATACTGACCGATCCTTTGTACAAGTTTAGCATGCAGATGCAGATGAAAGAATTCAATATCAATGACCTGAATTTTGCGATGGGGACGGGTGAAGAGACCTATTCACTGAACGAAAATTTTGCAGGAATTGTGACCGGTTCGGGTCAGGCAGAGGTTTTTCTTACTCCTGACCTGGAGCCGGATATGGACAGTACCACTGTACTGCTCCAGGTTGATGTAAAGGAGGGAGAACTAGTCAACTTTGCTCCCCTGAAAGCTGCAGGTAAATTCCTGAATAATAGGGATCTTGATTATGTGAGGTATTCCACCTCGCTCATCAGGATATCCTTTGCGGATTCCATAATTACTGTACCCCTGACAATTGTGGAGTCAACTGTGGGCCAGATTCTGATAGAGGGAGAACAGAGGCTTGATAACAGCTATCTTTACCTTGCAAGGGTTCCCCCATGGCTGGTGAAGGATGCTGCAAAAAGCATGTTTTCAAAATCGGAAGATGACGGGAAAGAGGATGAGATCCGGGAGATGAAGATGGGGAATTTTGTTGTCTTAACTATATGGAGTAACGGGGAGGAATCGGGTGTTGTTTTAAAAGATCAAAGGGAGAAGTACCGCTGATGAAGGAGATGAAGTTTGCACTGGGTTATACACCGCACCGGCTCTGGGGAAATATTCTGCAGGCCCAGTATGTGGAGAAGGTTTCGGGAAAGGAGTTTTTTACACCTAAGGAGTATATTCAGAACGATGATTCCACCGCCGCTTTCAAACGCTTAACTCCCATGCAGAGGGAGGTGGTCAGTTTGATTGATTCCTACAGCGATCGCAGCATTCATCGCCTGTTTGCAAAAAAGGGAACAGTTAAAGAGTTCCAGGATAAGGTTTCTCCTGAAATGATCAAGGAGCATATCAGGCCCTTCATAGAAAAGTACCTGTACGCTGCCCTGGAGATTGCAAGAGATAACAGGTTTTCGGTTTATATTAAGGATAAGAGCAACCGCAATGTTTTCCCGGAGGATTTTCTGACCATAGAGAAGCGTCCAGCAGAACCTCTTTTCATCTTTACATACGGGGAGGAACTCTCCTATTCGCTTCAGCTGCTGCACCAGGAGAAGAGGCTCAGTCTCATGGGTGGATATGTGGAGGTTGTCTGTAACAGTCCTTCAGTGGTTCTTATTCAGAATTCCATCTATTTTATCAGTGAGATTGACGGAAAGAAGCTGAAGCCCTTCCTGCTTAAAGAGCAGGTTGTCATTCCGCGGGAGGTGGAGAAAAAATACCTCTCCTCATTCGTGAAAAACAGTATCCGCGATTTCAATGTGCAAATCACAGGTGTTCAGGTAATTGATGTTGAGGCCAGGAAGCAGGCTGAACTGGTGCTGGAAGTGGGATTGAACAATGCACCCGTATGGATCCTGGAATTCAGGTAC
>JAAEOI010000470.1 GCA_024244665.1 Bacteroidota bacterium
GGAGGGGAGCCTCCGGGAGATCATGCTCTTGCCCGATCCGGGAGATCCAATTAACAGGATGTGATGGCGTCCTGCAGCTGCGATCAGCATGGCCCTCTTAACAGCCTCCTGCCCCTTCACTTCTGAGAAATCAAGGCCATAGGGATTCACGGCAATTTCAGGATCTTTGCACTTCCCATTAACTCCGTGAAGGGGCCTAGTCCCCTGGTTCAGGAAAGAGACAGCCTCATTCAGATCTGCAACAGGGACCATCTCCACCCCATCCACCGCTGAAGCTTCCACTACATTTCCTGCCGGAAGAATGACCCCCTGAAAGCCCATATTCCGGGCCATTAAAACCATAGGTAATACCCCTTTAACTGGGGCTACGCCACCGTCTAGTGATAACTCCCCAAGTATGAGGTACTCCTCCAACTTCGTAGAGTCCACCTGCCTGCTTGCTGCCAGGATACCAATGGCAAGGGGTAAATCAAAATGTGTCCCTTCCTTCCGGATATCAGCAGGGGCCAGGTTGATCACTACCCTGTAACGTGGCCATCCGAAACCATTGGTAACCAGAGCCGACTCGATCCGCTGCTGACTCTCCCTGATGGCATGGTCTGCCAGTCCGACAATAAAAAACCTGATTCCCTGGGTGATGTGGACCTCAATTGAGATCATTGTTCCTTCAATTCCCCTGAAAGCACTACTATAAACCTTAACCAGCATCTCTGTCTGTTTAGGGTTAATGAGTTGACACAGGAATTATCGCACTTTATTCAGCACATAAATTGCGAAATATCAATTATTTAACTTGTTTTTAAGTTATTCTACTGTTTTTATAGTTGCTTTACGTTATTTTAAGTTATATATTTGTTCTGAAACAACTGAGATAGATCATGACCAGGAGACTAACAAAAGCAGAAGAGCAGATCATGCTGATCCTATGGAAACTGAAAGAGTGTACCATCAGGGAAGTGATGAACGAACTGAACGAACCCGAAACTCCTTACACTACAGTATCGACTGTGGTCAGGGTGCTTGAGAAAAAAGAGTTCGTAGGGCATAAGGCGGTGGGGACCACCTACCTCTATCGTCCTCTCCTGGATAAAAAAGATTATCTGAAGGGTCACCTGTCTGGCATCGCTACAAACTACTTTAATGGATCCCTTTCCCGGATGGCTGCCTTTTTTGCCAGGGAAAACGACCTGAACCTGAATGAACTCAAGGAATTAATGGGAGAGATTGAATCGGAACTGAACGAGAACGACCGCCATGGATGAGCTGCAAATATATCTTCTGAAAGTATCGGCCGGACTGGCCATCATTTCTGTTCCATACTACTTTCTGTTGAGGAATGACCCCAACCTGAACCTGAAAAGGTTTTACCTCTTGCTTGGCATGATGGCTTCATGGATCTTTCCCCTGATCGTTTTTCGCAAGCCGGAACTCATGTTAAACCTGACCCCCACTGTCTTTATCGATCCCGGCGAAGTGACAAGCCTGCCCATCAGCATAGGCTCTGCTTCCTCAGCAACAGGCATCACTATAAACTGGATCAAAATCGGGGTAATGGTCTACCTTTCAGGCCTCTCATTCATGTTTCTGAAAAACCTGTTTATCATCCTCCGGTGGAACCTGGCCTGGAAGAAAAACAGGGATGAAGAGGGAGTTGCCTTCACACGGTCCGACCAGGTTTTTACAATTTTTAGAAAGATTTTTGTGCCCGCTTCACTCAGGGACAAAGATGATCTCGACAACATACTTCTCCATGAAAGAGCACATGTACAACAACTCCATTTCATCGACCTTATGGTCATGGAGCTGACCCTGCTGCTCACATGGTTCAATCCCTTCTCATGGCTTATTTCCAGGATGATTAAAGAGAATCACGAGCACCTTGCCGACAGGCAGGTGTTATCGGCCGGAATCAACCCGGCCCGTTACCGGGCCCAGCTGCTCAACCACACCCTAGGGGTGAATGTGTTCAGGCTGGGTAACCAGTTTAATCATTCATTAACACTTAAACGATTTAAAATGATGAAAAAGCCAAAAAACTCCCCTGGGGGGATAATAAAAATGGCCCTTTTAGTTCCCGCCCTGCTCATAGCAATGGGACTGACCACCGGGATGACACCTCAACAACAAAAGACTATAAATGGGAAAGTGGTAATTGCCGAAACGGGAGAACCTGCACCCGGGACCTCCGTTGTCATCGCCAACTCCACAGTTGGCACAGTGGCAGACGTGAAGGGAACCTTTATGCTCAACGTGGAGGGTGATCCTGAACTCGTACTCTCCTTTGTGGGGTACAAAACGCTCAGGGTAAAAGCCTCAAAAGTGGGGAAGAAACCGCTGGAGCTGGAAGAAGAAACCTTTGAACTGGACCTGGAAACGGTTCCCCTGGATGTAAAGAAAGAGGATGCCAATTCAGTCTCCATAAAAGACAAAAACGGTTCCGATAAACAACCGGTCTTTGTGATAGATGGGGTGGTGGTTAATGGGATTGATAACATCGATCACGAAACCATAGAATCAATCATCGTGCTTAAGGACTCCAACTCGGAGGAGGTAAAGAAATACAATGCTCCCGACGGGGTGGTACTGATCACCTCCAAGGAAGCGGCAGCCAAAGCGAAAAAGAAAGATATGGTTGATGTCCTGAGCACTGAAGAAAAGGTATTCTATGTGGTGGAAGATATGCCCATGTTCCCGGGAGGAAAGGCTGCCCTGAAAACCCATATTTACTCCAACCTGGAATACCCTGCCAAATTGAAAAAGAAAGGCGTCAGCGGGGAAGTCATGGTCCAGTTCCTGGTGGCAGCCTCAGGAGAGTTGCAGGACATCAAGGCAGTGAGCAGCACGCAAAAGGAGTTTGAAGCCCCTGCCCTGGAGGTATTCAAGGGAATGCCAAAATGGAATCCCGGCAAGCAGCGGGGCAAACCCGTACCTGTTAAGGTGGTGGTTCCGGTTAAATTTAATGCAGATAAAGAGTAATCCTGGATTTTAAGCCAATCCAAGTGAAGGCCGTCTCACAGGACATTGTGAGATGGCCTTTATATCTCACTGGTGCTTTACAAGCAAACTGGGATTTTTCCTACTTTCGTCATTAGGAGACCCTGTCTGGTTATCACAGATCTTGTCAGAATTTTTATCTGGGATGATGCCTTGGCTCTTGACTGGTAAGTTGACAGTGGGTTTGTCTGAGCTCTTGACTAGTAAGTTGACTGTGGGTTTGTCTGAGCTCTTGACTGGTAAGTTGACAGTGGGTTTGTCTGAGCTCTTGACTGGTAAGTTGACTGTGGGTTTGTCTGAGCTCTTGACTGGGATTTTGCCTACCAGCTCCTGTTCAATAATAAGACCAATACTAACCTGGGAAAAAAGAGCTTAAAGAGTTACTGAACTACCTCAGCAAAGCTGACGAGGTATTAAAACAATCCTATAACCGAAGCAGAGCTCGGGAAACTAATCCCTAAAGAGATAAAACGCTTCTTGAAATACCAGATCGTCTGTGGCATCAATAAACCTTATTACAGATTCCATCATGTAAGCCGCTTCAGCTTCCAGGATCCCGGTGATGAAGGTGCTTTTCAATGTTTGTTGTGCCTGTCCGGATAGCTGTAGGATGTCAGGCTCATCGCCAGGACGCACATCGACCTTCATCGCGGTGAGATCTTCGACCTTTTTCGCGATCAATGCGGAAAGATCTCCGGCTTTTTTCGAGGTCAATGAGGTAGGCTGAATGCCTTCCTGCTTTGTTCCAGAAGCAATTCTCAAACAAGCGTTTACTCTCAGGAGGCCGTCGTTGATCGAAACGTTGTAATTATTCCTACCAGTGCAGATATGCAGTGCGTTTTCCGCAAGCCATAGCCGTGAGTTCTTCGCGGTTCTTTTGAGTTCTTCCCTGATGTTATTCATAATTTCTTTCAGGTCTGCGGCAGGTCGACCATCTATGGTAGCACAGTAAACAGGTTCGCCAATATGTATATACCTGTGATAGAATCCTAACAAGTCATTGTATTCCGTCCAGGTTTCCGTAACATATCCAATTTCCAGGGAATTGATCTCAGAGCTTAGCAGCAAATTCATGGAAGTTACTATTCCGTATCTTTCATTCATGTAAAGTTTGCTGTGCAGGTTAGGAATCTTTTTATACTGCAAAGCCAATTGATCCAGATCACGATAGGTGGCGGTGTTATCAGGGTCATCCCTGACATAGATCTCAGGATTAATCTTCCTGACTTTCAATCCATTGACCTTTTTGATAAACTTATACCATTTCGAAATCTTCAGATAGGGAGATACTAAGATGACCCTTTCGTCACTCTCATCGAGCAATGTGAGAATCTTGGCAGAAATTTCAGAAGGTTTGATCAATTTCATTCTCGTTACACTTTTTTATTGAATTAACTGGCACTTAACAACTTAAGATTGTATTTTCAAAGTCATAGGTCCTTCAAAGCCCTGTCCATGGACTACTCGAGCATACCATTGCCTGCGGTCAAGAACTTCCAAGCCTAGGTCCCTGCCCGTATTTGCAATCCACCGGGGTGGCTAACAGGAACAGCTCACCAGGGCATCCTACCGGGGCATACCATCGGGGCGGATAGGGAGTATCAATTATAGTTGGTCATTATTGGTATATGATGCAGACAGGGTGGATATCGACACTTTGGCAGGAAAAAAATCAGGGATAGATATATAATATCCATTTATTAACTATATTGATGTCATTTTGGATAAAAGACATCTATTAGAAATTATCTATTATCCGAAAAGCACATAATAAGTATAGTAACCAGATAATAAACGTCCCTTTCCCATGAGTAGTCAATTGAATTGGATCATTATTAAGCAGTTCTCGAGCAGAAATATGTTTGGTTTTACATTTCAGGATGTGGAAAGGGAATTTCCAAAGAAAAACCGTGTTCATATGTCCAGGATACTCGCAGACATGGTCGATAAAGGTATGTTATGTAAAATAACCCGGGGCAATTACCATATCATTCCATTTAATGCGGATCCTGATACCTATGTTCCTGATAGGCATCAGGTGTCTAAATATATAATGCAGAATAAGGAGTATTATATCGGGTATGCTTCAGCGATAAAGATCCATGGGCTAACACACCAACCTGAGGCCAGGGAATATGTGGTCACTAAAAAACAGATGAAGCCGTCCATCAGGAGTTTCGGGGGAATTACGTATCAATTCATTAAGCATGATGCAACTCGATTTTTCGGCTTCAGCAGCATCTGGATAAACCAGCTTGAGAAAGCAATGGTAAGTGATTTGGAACGGACTATTGTGGATATTGCTACAAAGCCCCAGTTTTGTGGCGGCATCGCTGAGGTCGGAAATGCCATATTCCAGGCGAAAGACCAGACTGATCATGATAAACTGTTTTATTATTTCGCCAGGAATATGAATAAGTCCGCAAAAAGGAGATTCCTTTTCCTTACCGATATTTTAGGTTTGGATTGGACGCCTGAACATGAAAGCATGATGGAAGAGTTGGGATCCGGCATCTCTTTATTGGATCCGGCGGCATCGGACCAAGGCAAAAAAAGGAGTAAATTTGGATTGAAAATCAATGTGGATCCCATCCACATTAAGAAGAAAGTCTTTGATCGAAAAATATCTTGATGTTCTCATCCCCGATTCCTGGGTCGGTGGTTGACTCTGTTACTGGAGCCGTGGTTGACTCTCTTACTGGAGCCGTGGTTGACTCTCTTACTGGAGCCGTGGTTGACTCTCTTACCGGAGCCGCGGTTGACTCTCTTACTGGAGCCGTGGTTGACTCTCTTACTGGAGCCGTGGTTGA
>JAAEOI010000471.1 GCA_024244665.1 Bacteroidota bacterium
CATACCCGTGGTCATTGAGATAGCTTCCGGATGTTCGGGAGTGAAAGCCGACAGTCTCTGGAAACTGGAAGGCAGCAGGTCTGGATGCATTATGGCAAGTATTCAGGCCACCACCGGGGTCTTAGACCATTGCATGCATTCAAAGAGTTAGTGTGGGAACTCGGGAGAGCCAATTGTCTCCTTGTACAAATCACGGTTTGGAATGCCGTACTAAAAATTCCTGGCATTTGAGGAGAGAAGACCCCGCCCCTCAAATGAGCCTGTAAAGGGACACGAAGGTAGAAGGGTATACAAGGTATCAGGTGCGGATAGTTAACAGCGAACAAACCTGAGAAGGGCTCTTGGCAGTCTTAGTGGATCATAGTACCGATGGACGCCCAGCGTCTGTGAAGGTGGGGAACCAAGGCCCACGGGACCCACTGCAGGGAAGGTGAAACCAGGCATAACGTTTTTCTGGGATGAACTATGGGAGATACTCTGTGATCACCAACCATATCAACGAAACCCCAGGAAACTGCAAAATCTACACGGGTAGCATCGTTATGCGCCAAGTGGAGTAAGACCTGCTTGGTAATTCACAGGCGCAAGCCTGTGTCTTCTGAGGAACCGGATGAGGTAGTTCTTCACGTCCGGATGTGTGTCCAGTTAAGGCTGGTATGTTCAGCAGGAGTCAGTCCTGCTAGGGTAAGAATCAGAGGTCCTATAGCTTGGA
>JAAEOI010000472.1 GCA_024244665.1 Bacteroidota bacterium
ATCAGCATGAGGTGAAGGAATGTGGCTGTTGATACTGTTGCAGGATGTATATAATCTGATATCCGAGGTTCATGTAAAATGCTTTAGTTCCCTTACCCCGGTCCTTTCCCAAGGAGAGAGTGAGGGTATTTTGCAGGAATCCCATCTGCTTCATGCCGATAAGCGCGGGCACTTTTTTGATATTACCTAAATAGTATGGATACAAACCCAGACAATTCTAGAGCGGAATCCTTACGTCGATTTGATCGGCTGCAGGAGCTACCCACAGTTCACCTGAAGGAAATATGCGACAAGGCGGAGTGGTTGCAGGTCAAGAGAAAAGCTCTGTTGATCGATCTGGGCAGCGATGAAAAAACCACCATCTTCCTGCTCAAGGGCAATGTGCTGCTAGAAGCTGCCGATGGCAGAACGAAGATTATCAAACATACTGAAAAATCGGCCACTTTGCCGATATCCAGACTCAGGCCATCTACTTATAAGGTCACGGCCTTGACACGTGTCAGTTACCTGAGAATCGATAATAACCTACTGGATGGAATCTACCATTTGGATGAACCATCAACCCTGATGCCTTCCCATTATGAGGTAAGTGAATCCAGTGAGGAAGAATCTGATTCACATGCCCAGTTGCTGATGCACATATACGAGGACCTGAATCACGACAGGTTGAAAATGCTGTCCTGGTATCCTGTGTCCAGAGCAATCAGTGGACAGGTATTGGCGGAAAACAAAGACATCGAACGGCTGGCCCAATACGTCATGCTGGATCCAATATTGTTGCTTAAAGTCATCAAGAAGAGCAATGCAACGAGCGAACAGATAGCTTCACAGACTTGCAAGGGAGCCATTACCATGATGGGTGTGAGGGCGCTTCATAAGTTGGTATTTCTCAACTTGTTCAGTGAATCAGCTCATACCGAAAATGAGTTATTCAAAGGCGCCTATCTGGCTGCTTGGGAACGTAGTATTGCAGTTGCCCACGTGGCAAGGTTGCTGGCGCGAAGCAAGCAGCACCTCAATCCGGATTACATTGCTCTGGCAGGATTATTACACAATGTTGGGGAACTGGTTCTGATCATCTATGCATTTCGATTTCCCGCGCCGTTGACACAGGAAGATCTGGATGAAGTTATCCGCCTGTATGCCGTTGAAGTCGGCAAAGTGATACTGTCTCATTTGCATCTGCCGCGCAAACTCATCGAAGCAGTAACCGAATCCAGCAACTGGATGCGTGACAGTTTTACTCAATCAGATGATGCGGATTTTATTCTGTTGGCACGAGTTTACACAGCGCTGGCAAGAAAAGAGCATAAAAATGCACCCAAAATGGAGGAAATGCCGGCCTGTCAAAAGATGAAACTCGATCTACCGAATGGTGAGCTACACTGGAAATTGAAAACAGCGGCTTCCGTCTCGGTAGACGAAACCTTCAGCTTCCTGAATGCGACTAAGATTTAGTCGCCCCTCGGTAAGACATGAGTACTTTTTATTTAGGTCAGTTCGCCACCCGGATCGATCAGGGCTGAATGATTGTATTCATAGATGAAGAACTGATTGGCCGACTACCAGATTACGAAATGCAACTCAGATGTGGGTGCCATCATTATAGAGTTCCACGATTTCCTCCTTTGGGTCCGATGATCAGTAAGCTGAAATTTCCAGTTCTTGTTTCCAGCTATTCTATGGTGAGCAACTGAAAACTGATGG
>JAAEOI010000473.1 GCA_024244665.1 Bacteroidota bacterium
ATTGCTACACGTAATCTTAAGGAATTGCAAAGTTTTTGCCATTTATATACATCTCCACTATATAATGGATCCACTGAACCAATGTCGTCAGTGTGTCCAGCTCTAAAATAATCTGCGGCTGTTTTCAGGTCACTGATTATTTCATTATAAATCGACACCTGAGTATCATAAGCAGGTCTTAATACATCTTCTCCAGCCTTACATGATTCTGAATAAGGCATATCACCCCATCTGTCAGTAGCAATCTGGGTCATATTGGCCCTGTAAGTAAGAGCTGCCGCCACCATATTGTAAGCTTCAGCTTCTGTTGCTTTGGCAATGATGTCGTTAAAATCAACCAGGTTGGTATAATAACCACCCCAACCAGCGCTTGTCATATTCCCATAGGTATTGGAAACATCAGGATCATAGGCAGAGCCCCACCTTCCACCTACATACCGGGTGTTAATAGTAATCTTACCGTCGCTGATTACCATAAACCCACCATCGAAACTTATCATGGCCCCAGCCAGGTGATTTGCAAGAGGAACTGCTACCGGCAGATTGGGGTCTGTGTTCATCTCTTCGAAATCTTTTGTGCAAGAACCCATCAAAAAAATGAGCAGGACAAAAGGTAAACTATATTTAATTTTTTTCATTTGTTTAAATTTTAAATTATTTCAGCTTTGAATACTTTTATCTATACATTAAAATGAGAAGGAGATTCTTCCACCAATATTCCTCGACACAGGTACTGTCATTTGCTCATAACCCATTCCGTTAAGACCACTTCCGGCACCTACTTCCGGATCAATTCCATAACGATTCTCCTTGCTGTGGTAAAGAATAGCCAGATTTCTACCAATTATAGATAATCTTATACTACTAATATTTTTAAACTGGCTGGTAGGGAAACTATACCCAAGGCTCAGTTCGCGTAATTTTATATACGAACCATCGATCGCCCAGTTTGCAACTGTTCTGGAATAATCACTGATATACGCTGCCCCACTAATATTGACATCGTTTACTCCACCGTCACTTTCTCTAACGGCATCCCAGGTACGGCCCTCTTCCCTGACATTGTCTTCAGCAGTAAAGGCAAGTGCTCCACCAGAACCTCCCCAGCGAAGCGTACCAGCAACAAAGTCTCCGCCCATCTTGGCATCAAGCAGGCAGCTTAAGTATACATTCTTGTATCTGATTGTATTGGTCATACCACCGAGCCAGTCAGGAGAAATATTACCAATTTCCTGATTATTTTCTCTGCGTATTCTACCTGCATCATTGACCAACATATTTCCATTTTCATCTCTCTTGATATTATTACCAATGATCGTACCAAATGGTTGACCCGGACGGGCTTGAATTGAAGATCCCCACATAGAAGACATCATGTATGTTTCAAGATCCCCGTACAGCTCGTTCACTATGTTTTTGTTTTTCGCATAGTTAAGATCCAAATCCCAGGTGAAATTTGCTGTTTTTACTGGTGTTATATTCAATATAATCTCAATACCTGTATTTTGAATTTCTCCTGCATTAATCGTTACTGCATTGTAACCTGATGCATTCGAAACAGCAACATTGAGAATCTGATCCTGGTTTTTTACATCATAATAAGAAATATCAAGTCCAACCCTGTTTTGGAAGAATCTGAAATTAGCACCAATCTCAGTAGATTTTGAAACTTCCGGTCTCAGAGCTGCCTGGGGTAATGTGCCTGGCAGACTATAAACGCCATTCCCTTCCCAGAGCCCTCCGATCGGCTGATAAGTTGGTTGTAGCCTATAAGGGTCAGTATCCCTACCTACCTGGGCCCAGCCTCCTCTGATTTTACCAAAGGTTAATATGTCCGAAGAGATATTAAATGCATCTGTAAATACAAAACCCAAACTAAAAGAGGGATAAAAATAGGACCAATCCTCTTTTGGCAGAGTCGAGCTCCAGTCATTACGACCAGTTACGGACAAAAACAGGTAATCCTTGTACGAAGCATTAAAGGAGCCAAAAACGCTGTTTGTCTCTTTCATACTTTCAAACTGACTAACTCCCTGTACTCCTTTTGCATTACCGATAGTAAACAGGTCGGGGGTTACGAGATCATTTGCCTGTATTCTTTTATTATCTCTTATGGAAACCATCCTATTGGTACCAAGTGTTCCGTCAACCCTGATGTCTCCAAATTCCTTGTCAAAGATGGCCAGAAAATCATAGTTTGTTTCTGATCCCATTCTATTATTTTCAGTGAACGTACCATTTAAGCCTGAGCCATCGGTTGCCCTGTAGGTAAGTGCCAACACGATACTTTTCCTATTCTCATAATAGTAATCTGTTCCGGCGCGACCTCTCAGTGTTAACCAATCAGTAACCTTTAAATCAAGCGATACATTTCCGTAAAGTCGATTTCTTTCCCTGCTACTGGTGTTATGAGCTTGCAAATAAGGATTTGGTGTTTCACCATTTCCAAAATTATAGGGCATCCCGGAAGGCATAACGGTATTCCAGTTATCTTTTAAAGGTTTAGTATCAACCTGACGTGGCATGAACGTTACTCCTGACTGAGGACTGTTTGGTGCATCACCATAATATCCCTGTGCTGGCAAATTGTCACTCTTATTGATTACATAAGATATGTTGGAGCTGAATTTTAATCGCTTATGCAATTGTAAATCAGTGTTGAAACCGATTGTATTCTTGCGATAATCAGTATTGGGCAATGATCCTTTTACTCTGTTATCATTAAAATACGCCCTTATTGCGCCCATATCTCCAGCTTTTGACAAAGAGACAGAGTTATCGGCCGTAATACCGGTTTCATAAAAATCCTTTACATTATCCGGCTGTGATACCCAGGGCTGAGCATTCCCTGTAAATTGGTCAAGAATAAGACCTGCATCCAATCGTGGTCCCCAACTCGAAGGAGTACCATCATTCACACCGTTTCTTCCATCAACATAATTGTAGCCTTCCTGCTGAGCATAATCCTGGTATGACAGATTTGTACCGTTATCCGCATTGTATTTATTATGATACCATTCACTTCCATTACGACCGCCACCATACTCATTTTGATAATAGGGAAGGTATGGAGCCACATCAAAAGTTAGAGCGGAAGAGACTTCGACACCAAAACCTTTTCCTTTTGAACCTCTTTTTGTGGTTACGAGAATGACACCATTAGCACCCCTTGATCCGTACATTGCAGCAGCATTTGCACCTTTCAGAACAGAGATTGACTCAATGTTGCTGGGATCAATATCCAAAGCACCGTTTCCAAAGTCTGCTCCATCCATAGGATTCTTATCCGAATCAAAATTGATAAAGGGGGTTCCGTCTACAACCCATAGTGGTTGACTATTTGTAAAAGAACCTTCTCCCCTGATCACAATACGAGAAGAACCACCTACGGCACCGGTAGCATTCGTGATTCGCACACCTGCAACCTTACCGGAAATGGCATTTACCATATTAATAGGTTTCACTTCAGATAATGCATCACTGTCAACATCCTGAACTGAATACCCAAGAGTTTTCTTTGCCCTTGACAGACCCATCGCAGTAACTACAACTTCATCAAGACCGAGGAAACCCGGCTCCATGACAACATTGTAGGTATTTCTGGTGGCAGTAACCCCAACTTCCTGGGCCTGCATACCAATAAAAGAAAATTCCAGGGTGGCAGTTTCACCGCTAATGTTGATAGCGTAACTCCCATCAGCATCGGTGATAACACCGGTAGTTGTCCCTTTCACCATAATGGTAACCCCAGGCAATTGGCTGCCATCCTCCGAAGAAGTAACAGTTCCTGTAAGGGTACGAGTCTGGGCAACACCAAAGACTGCATACAGAGCCAAACAGGCGCTAAAAATTAATTTTTTCATAGTGCTTAATTAAAGGTTAGTTAAATATTGGTTTAGTTAAAAATTGGTTTAGTTTAAAATTGGTCCCGCTAATTATTGGTTAATTGATGCTTTCTTTTCTTGATGCAAGAAAGGTATGAAAAAAAATGATCCTACTACCATTTTGTTGGTAAAAACCCAATCCATAATGATAAGATTAGAGTATTGCACTTCAAAATTCCAAAATCATCTGAATATTTCGCTGCTCCGGCAAACACCACTTACCTTCAGGGATGGGGATCAGATGACCAATACATCACCGCCACTTATGGCAGAGCTCTTGAGATTCCCTTAGCTTCTAAAGTAGCAATGTTGGGTAAAGAGGGCATACAAACATCCTCTGGATCCTTCTCAACCTGATACCATCATCAGCCGTAATCCGGCTACAATTGCAAAAGTAATTCCGATATGATTCCTGCTTTTTTTAATACTAATGAAAGAGATTAATTCTCTGTGCAATTAAATCCGGGAGATATCATTGGTTTTATTGTGAAAGAACGTCGCATGAAAATGGCATATAAGTACACCTGCTCCATATATGCCTGATAATCTATTGTATAAACATTTTTAATGGATTGGAAAAAAAAATCTAAGTAAAGGTATTTATTTTTATATTGCAAATTCTATTGTTCATTCAAATATTTGACTTGCTTTCAGCACAGGAAAAAGAGTTTGTCTCCATTTCAAGAAACAGAATATAAAACCTGTCCAAATGATAAGAATTAGCTACAGACTGCTCATTTCAACTGTGACCGCCATCTGCTTTTGTGTCGGATGCAAAGGAGAAAGTACATCAGTTTACAGATGGGAAGAGTCAGCCACAAGCCTGAGGCTTATCAGCGACACAGACCTTATCTGGCAATACAATTTTAATACCCGTAAGGGAAAACCTTTTTTCCATCCACTCAACCTTAACGGTGTTACCTTATCATGCGAAAGCCCATCCGACCATACATGGCACCTTGGACTGTGGTTCTCATGGAAATTCATTAACGGACTTAACTACTGGGAGTATAAAAACGGGTTTAGTTCAGAGATCACTGGCTACAGATCGGAAGGCGTAACCGAGATAGAGAGCATCCGGATCATCAAACGCAAAACCTACGCTGCTGAAATTAACCTGGATATTCTTTATCATCCTGAAGGGCTTGCACCTGTGATGAAAGAGCATCGAAAAATAATCACCTCCCCTCCCCTGCCTGACGGAAGCTATTACATTGACTATGAACTGGTGTTTCAGGCATTAAACCAGGATGTCCTTCTCGACCGCACACCAATCGCAGGCGAACCAGAGGGGCAATCATGGGGAGGTTATTCAGGACTCTCCATTCGCTTTAACCAGGATTTTACAAAGTCTGCAACCCTGATTCCCGAAGACTCCGTATCACAGCAAAATAGTAATTTTATGTACATGGGATTTGAAACTGACAGGGATGGGAAAAGCGGTCTGTCAATCTTTCAACATCCTGATTTTAAACCGCCAACAAGCAGTTGGTATGTGACCAATAATCCTGATGTCCCTTTTATTTATTATAGCCCCGCAGTTATTTTTGACCACAATATTCTATTGGAGAAGGAGCAACAACTTCATCTGAAATACCGGGTATGGATCATTCCTGGGGATGTGGATGAGAAGTTATTGAAGGAGAAATATGACCAGTATGTAAGCAACTAAGCAATTATTATAAACTCATAATAGATCAGAAATGAAATCGAACAAACCGAATCAGCCAATTTCCCGAAGACAATTTATGAAGAACACCACCTATGGATTGACAGGGGCGGCCCTGCTTCCAACCCTTCTCCCCTCCTGCACCAACTGGAAAGGGGCCAATGACAGGATCCAGATGGGTCATATTGGTGTTGGCTCCAGGGGCGGAGGAGAATTGAAGGGCTATTTCCTTCCCCTGGAGGGATCCAGATCGGTGGCCATATGCGACCTTTTTAAGGATAGAAGGGAGAAAGGTGCCGAATATGTAAACCGGTATTATCAGGACAATGAAATCAGCGCCCCAAAAAGCACTGCATACCACCATTTTGAAGAGCTGCTGGAGAGATCTGACATTGATGCCGTGAACATCACCACCACCGACCACTGGCATGTTCTGGCGGCTATCAGGGCCGCAGAGGCAGGAAAACACGTTATGCTTGCAAAACCACTCGGATTAAGCTATCCAAACTATCTGAAACTTAAAAAGGCCCTGAAGGATAATGATGTGCGTTTTCATTACGGGACCCAGCAGAGAGCCTCCCTGCATATGCAAATGGGCATAGATATGATTCAGCAGGGAAAAATTGGTGAAATAGAGCGCGTTGAAGTGTGGGCACCTGGAAAGTTTGAAGCTGAATCCCCCGTATGCACTGAGGTCACCGTACCCGATGGATTGAATTATGACAAGTGGCTGGGCCCCGCCCCACTACAACCCTACTGTCCGGAAAGAGTTACCAACCTTGGATCGTGGTTTAATAATGACTACAGCATCGGTTTTCTTGGGGGATGGGGAGCCCACCCACTGGATATCATGATAATGGGTTTGAAAGATAAATTGAGCGGTACCTACTCCTGTGAAGGTTCAGGAGCTGTCTGGCCGGGAGATGGCCTCTACAACAATATTGTCACCTGGGATCTGAATTACGCATATGATAGTGGAATTGAAGTGCATTTTCTAAGTGCTGATATTGCACAGAATACGGTAATGAATCACCGCACCATCAAAGAGGAAAATGGAACAACCTTCTATGGTTCCAAGGGATGGATCTCACTGAGCCGGGGCTCGGTACAGTCAGATATAAAAGAGATTGATGAAAAGCTAAATGCTGCCTCAAAAAGCAGCGAGAGCATGGGCCAGCTATTTCTTGATGTTATAAAGGGTGAAAGAGAAGAAGCGTGCCCGCTTGAGGATGCCATTCTCTCCGATACCATCAGCCACATGGGCAACATGGCCATCCGGATGAACAGGAAGGTAAGCTGGGATCCAATCAAGGGTGAAACCATCAATGACCCGGAGGCAAATAAATTATTTGTACGAGAGATGCGTGAACCCTATCAAATTTAAAACAAGATCCATAGCCGGGAAATCATTTCTTTCCCGGCTTTAATCAAAAGGTAAAACTTTTTGCTGATAATTCTGAGTCAATACCTGCCCTGGCACAGAGGACAGGTATTCGTCTGCGCTATCATCACCCGATTCTCCCAGGTAATTCACATAAACACAATCTGTTCTGACAGTTTTACCCTGATCTCCCAGGGCAAGTGAGGTCTCAAGGCAGGTAGTCCCGGCCTTGAGGTCAACCACAAATTTCGCGGAGCTCATATCCCCGGTCACCTCCATGGCCAGGTCAATATTCCCAATCTTCAGACTTGCACTCTCAATGGGCAGCTCCCTGTCACCAGCTCCATTTTCAACGATTCTCTTTCCCGATTCCTCCGGCCACCGGTTCAGCCTCACCTCATATTTTCCATCCCGGGCCACCTGCAGAACCCATATTTTCTTTCCGTTTCGTGAATGTGCATCATGGGAATAAAGTGTGACCGGATTCTCATGGGTGGTCCCGATATAGATCTCCGCATATTTATCAAAATCAACAGAGGTATCCTCCCACCACTTCTCATACCTGCTGTAAAGCTCCTTCACAATATCAGGGTGTGCTTCGGCCATATCTTTGCGCTGACCCGGATCAGCCTCAATATCATATAACTCATCCTTCTCACGCTTCACCAGGCGCCATTTCTCGGTCAATACCTGGTACTCCTTATCCTTCACAGGGTACTGAACCCTCTGGTTATGCACAAAGAGAGTCCTTTCCGGCCAGCTATCATCCTTCCCCTCCAGCAGGGGGGCGAGACTTATCCCATCACACTCCAGATCGTCAGGAGTCTTCAAATTACACAGATCAACCAGTGTAGGCATCAGATCAATATGTGCTGATAGTGCACTTATGTCTTTGCCGCCTCCGATTTTCCCTGCCGGCCAACGTATAAAAAAGGGGACCCTGTGGGCATTCTCATAACCCCAGATTTTCCCGCCCCTCATCCCTGCACTATATCCCTCAAGCGGGTAACCTGTTTCAAAATCCATATCGATTCCTCCGAACCAGGGACATGGACCATTATCAGTCATGAAGATCAATATGGTATTATCCACCAGCCCCATATCCTTTACCGATTTAAGAAGGGTGGCAACATCTTCATCCACCTTGCTTACCATCCCATAATAGTGTGCAAGCCTGTCTGAATACTCGTCTTTATATGGATCGGCATATGCCTCATCAACCCTTAGAGGAGCATGGGGGACATTTGTCGAAACAAAACAGAAGAAGGGCTTATCCCTGTTCCTGCGAATATATTTTACAGCTTCAGAAAACCATACCGTATTGCAATAACCACTGTATTTCTCAAATTTACCATTGTGCACATAAGTATCGTCATAATAGTCGTTCCCCCAGTAGCCAGGGTTTGAGCCAACCCCTCCTCCGCCATGAACAAGCACCTCCATAAAACCCCTGTCCTGGGGCCTGAAGGGGTAGTTCTCGCCAAGATGCCATTTGCCAAAAATCCCTGTCTCATACCCATTATCAGTAAACAAATCTGCAATCGTTGTCATCCCCTCCTTTATCAGAGATCTGCCTCCAATGGTATGCCATACACCGGCACTGGAAGAATAGCGACCTGTCAGCAAGGCTGATCGGGTAGGCGCACAGCAGGGATCCACATGAAAATCAGTAAAGCGTACACTCTCATTATAGAGTTGATCGAGTGTGGGTGTTTTTACAGAGGGATTCCCGTGACAGCCCAGGTCACCATAGCCCTGATCATCTGTCATGATCAGAA
Source organism: Bacteroidota bacterium (assembly GCA_024244665.1). The sequence continues at coordinate 8,713 of JAAEOI010000473.1, forward strand.
TCACATTGGGAGGCGTCTTTGCACAGGATGCCAACATAACTGAAACCAACAATATCAAAGTTCGTATTTTCATATCTCCTGTTGTTTTAACATCGTTCTTAAGCCTGGGAATTACGGGCTATTTGCCCTGTGACACGATCTCCTGACTGGTTACGATCGGCACATATCCAACTTCAAGTCCTGCCGGTGGTGTGACGATAAGAGCCGGATCTATCGCAGCAAGAGGTTTCCCATCTCTGGGCGGGGGCATATACTCCCCATCCATACTGAAATTCCTTTGAATATTCTCTATCATCGTCTGCAATTCTGATTTTTCAGAATCACTCCAGACATTACTGTATTGCTGCAGCGCGGGTTGATCAATAAAACGATACCAGTGGTAAGTTACTGTGGAACCATCAGCAAGAACCACAGAATAAGGACCACTTACCGGTCCGGGATTCCCCCAGGAACCGGTGACCGGGGATGAGTAGTTTTTCTTGTTTACAGCCGGTGCGAATTTCGCTTCCCTTAGCCTATCCGGCACCTCGGAAGCAGCAACAGCAACACGTTCCATCCCGGTTTCCCTGTAGTAGCGGGGAAATTCCCCGTTCGGGCTGACAGGACTGTTGTTCCATTGCAAGCCAAAGGTAAAGCTGTCGAAGACAGCAGTTTGCACCACTTTATCTATGCCCGTCAGATCTTTTCTTTCACTTGTCTGGCGGAATTTAATAGGAGAAACCGTTATCTCTGACATAAAACAGGCATCAGCTGAAGTACGAAAACGGCCGGAACATCCGGGTCCACCATTACGCCATTCCAATATATCATCTGCTATTGCACGGTTCGAATAATACCTCACATCCTGCATCAATACCGTTCTCCCTTTTTCATCAACCGGATAGATAAAATTAGGCACCTTGGAATAAGTGATTCCCTGATCATCCTTCACCTCAAAATAGGGCACGGTATTAAATTCCTGGGCACCTCCTCCCGAATTACCCTCCTGTGCGTCCAGGCAACGTCCGTAATCAAAAGGATAATCTTTGGATATCTTGCTCCATGATTCCGGGATGACAAAGGCTACCGGTCCCTTGAAATTGTCCAGGGCCAGGAAAAGGGTCCAGTGTTGATTTCCGGTGGGCGGGGGACCCGGTTTTTCATCCATAAGCGGTAAAGCCATCCATGAATAACCAAATAACTCTCCCTGGGGATTATCCTTAAAAGTCAGTCCGTCGGGCGGAAGAAGAAAATGATTACTCAGTTGTGCAATGCCCATCTTCTCATCATCAGTGGCGGTAGTCTTGTTTGACCAGCCGGGAGAAATAAGATAATTGCCTGAATAGCAATCGGGTACACCTACTATCTGGAATTTGGGAGGTTTATAACCTGCACGGAACTGGGTACTTCCCCACATACCCAGACCACCCTCTATGGTTTGAAATACAGACCCGTAGGTCGGGGCGCGTTCAGGCCAGTTATCCCTGGCGTGTGTTCCGGGTGGACAGAGAGGGACCGTAGTATTATCCGCATTTTTCGGGACGATCCATGTGGAAGCAAGACCGATCTGGAATTGATCGATGGGTTCGGGCAGAATGGGATAAACAGCCACATAAAAACCAATTCCGGCACCATAGCCGGAAGAGGGCTGTGGTGCGCTCGATGAGATATAGCCCATAAGTCCGCTCCCGTGCAATTGATCCGGCACCTCGGATTGATACACCTCCTCTTGCGCATCCTGTGCAGAAATAGAGGATATCATAACCGGAAACAACATTGCTGTAATAATTAGCAGAATTATATTTTTTTTCATCTCTATTTGATAATGAGTTATTTCTGACCTGGATCACCACATGAGCAGGTCAGCATAAGGAGCAAAGGGAGATGGAGATATAAACTTTCCTTAACCATCCTGGTTGAATCTTAAAACTGAGTTACAGATTGATCTGAATGGTAAGCAGCTTATCTTTTTGAAATGTGATGATGCGGCTGTTATCTTTCCCTGTCTCTTCTACCAAACCGCTTCCATCATTCACAGTAATACCTTCGATTTTAGAGGGTAATTCAAGGCTTATGATCTGATCCTTTTTAGATACCAAACTTGCAACGATGGAGCCCTGGTCCCACGAAAGGTTTTTTATCTCTACCTGGCCACGGCAGAGTACCCCTTCAATGGATCCCTTGTCCCATTTTGAAGGCAGGGCAGGCAAGAGGCTAATCATACCCGGATCTGAAGCCACAAGCATCTTGATTAATACTGCCGGCATCCCTCCGCTGATATCCATATTGAAAAGCGTTCTGTGGTTATGCATCGAGGCCAGATTACTCAGCCAGAAACGATTCACCAGGTGCTGCATACATTCGTAGGCCAGTTCACCTTCACCCAGACTGGTGGCCGCCTGACCAAGTTGAACAAGTCCGAAGGACATAAATCCGGACCTGTTTCCCCGCCAGTGTTTATCGAGTTTATATTCAATGCTCTTTCTGAAGGCTTCGCGTAATTCGGGACTTTCCGCAATCTCGGGCGTGATTCCATCATAGAGGGGATAGAGTTGAGAGGAGTGACGGTGTGCATCATTGTTCTCAAGTTTAGGCGTAAGCCACTCCTTAATAATACCCTCTTCACTGATCATATAGGGTGGCAGCTTGCTTATCATCTCTTCCCACTTACTGATCTGATCCTGGTTCACACCCAGTTCATTGGATGCCGTAATGATATTTGTAAGTAACTCCCTGGCTGCAGCCACATCCATGGTTGCATTAAAGGTTCCCTGCGAATTGGTATTACCCGGGGTATTTTCGGGTGATTGGGTTGGAGAAAAGAGATACTCACCCTCAGGCCCCTCGTAAAGATAATCTTCAAAGAAGAGGGTCGCTTTTTCCATAAATGGAAGGGCATGCTCAGCCAAAAACTCCTTATCTCCGGTATATAGATAATAGTCATAGAAAAAATGGGCTGCCCATGCTGCCCCGGCAACCCAGAATCCACCGGCAAAAGATCCCGCAAGCGCATTGTTATATGCATTGGTGGTAGATCGGGAAGGCAATACGATTCCTCGTGAATCAAAAATGTGCTTCGCGTTTATCTCCATATAGGGAACTACCGATTCCATGTAGCTTGTATAGGCCAGCATCAACTCCTCCATATTTCCCATTAAAAGGCTTGCTATGGCTGAGGGGACATTGCCATTATGGGTAAAATCACTGGCCCATCCCGGCACGTAGGTTCCACCCCAGACCCCTTGCAGGGTAGGCGGCAGTTCACCAATACAAGAGATGATATTATACCTGGCCGCATCAAACTCCTTCTCCAGCAGGGCCATATTCATGTTCTCATTGCTTGACTTTTTCATCAACTCCTCAGTGGTAAGCTGATGATCCTTTCCCCCACCCAAATCCAATTTCATTCTGTTGAACATCTCTCCATGAATTGAGGTATGTCGCTGAACAAGGTCCTCATAGCTGGGTTCCAAATCAGAAATCATCGCTTTCATTTCGTCGGCCAGCGATTGTTCAGGATCGTAGATCACCTCAACATCGATGCAGACCAATACCCTGTCGGCTCCCTTAATCACAATGGACTCACGTTCTTCAATTAACTGACCGTTATTTAGCACTACTTTTGCAACTCCTTCAAGAGCATGAATACTTCCGGGATAAGCTTTGGTGAAACTATTCCGGAAGATGAGGGCTCCATCATCAACACTCTTTTTTACATCCGAAATATGGCTGTCAAATACTTGATATGATCGGGATATGGTCCTTGAATCAAGCTTATCACTGGGTTTCCTTGGATCAATGCTAAGTTCGCAATCAATTGAACCGGCAGGACCTGTTATTAACAGAACCACCAGACCATCAGGCCTTGACACAAACATCTTCCTTTCAAATACACCCCTGTCATCTGTCCAGTGAACAGTTGCCTCACCAGTTTGAAAATCAACAGACCTCATATAATCCTCAACCTCCCCTTCTGCCCCCATCTGCAGGTTCAAATCAAATGCCGGGACAAAAGGATCAGGATACATAAAACTCTCCTGTCCTGACAGATCAAAAGCCAGCTCGGTGGCCTGCCTGTATAATCCTCTGTCAATCAAATTCCTTATTTCAAAAAGACGGTTGGCATTGTCGGGCGGCATGGTTGGTGCTCCCTTGGGAAGAAAAAGCCGCTCGTGACTGAATATTACCGTTTCATCCAAAGGGCGACTCAGGATATTTATCCCAATGGTTCCATTTCCGCTAATCAATCCCTCTTCCCAGGTCCTGGCCTGTTGAGAGCTAATGAATCCACGATCCGGGATAGCAAGTTTTTTTACACCTGCCGGCTTGCTTGCTGCTTGAATTAACACGGGGAACAGGATCGTCAAAATTACAAACAATAATCTTCTCATCGCTGGCGCCATTAGTCTCGGTTTTATTTTTTTTATGATGTAATTATCAGTCGAAAATTAATCAATATATTTGAATCGTGTTGAAAGAATAATATAATTATTCTGAGTGATCTGAAGTGATGATCATGATATGAAATAATATTTCAGAGCAGCATTTAACTATGGACAAATCCGGCAGAAGAAAATTTATTAAAGATGCGGTATTAGCATCCTCAGCAGCTGCGTTATCACCACTCATGTTGCCCTCCTGCTCCAACTGGAAAGGTGCCAATGACCGCCTGAATATTGGTCACATAGGTGTGGGCTCCCGGGGCTGGCTGGAGATAAAAAAATATTTTCTTCCGCTGGAAGCAACACGCTCAGTAGCAGTGTGTGATGTGCGGAAGAGCAGGATTGAACAGGCCTCACAATACATCAACCAGTATTACCAGAATGAGAAAGGAGAGAAAGGATTTCAATGTGAAGCCTATGAAAATTTCGAAGAGCTGCTTGACAGAAGCGACATAGATGCTGTTCATATTGTGACTGGCGACTACTGGCATCTCCATATGGCCATTAAAGCAATGAGGGCCGGAAAACATGTTTATCTGGCCAAACCATTAGGGCTTAGCTACCCACTTATGCAAATACTCACCGAAGAACAGCAGAAATCAGGACTGGTCTTCCAATATGGGACGCAACAGAGATCATTCGATCACATCACAACAGGAATCAATATGATTCGTGAAGGACTTCTGGGTAAAATCGACCGCATTGAAGTCTGGTCTCCGGAGAAATCAGGAGAACAGCTGATTCAAAAACCGGACGAAGTTACACCGGCTGGATTTAATTATGACAAATGGCTGGGTCCTGCACCACTTAAGCCCTACTCGGAAGCCAGGTGCAGTGTACGAGGCACATGGTTTATATACGATTACTCTCTGGGATGGATTGCCGGATGGGGAGCCCACCCACTGGATATCGCGGTAATGGGTGCCAAAAGTGAAATGAGCGGCAGTTATACCTTATCAGGAACGGGCAGTCTATGGGCCGGAAAGGGCCTTTTTGATACGCTGGTATCCTGGGATACTCAATTGAAATACGATGATGGCCTTAACATCCGCTATTTAAGTGCCGATCTGGCTAAAAGCACCATTCAGAAGTACAGGGAGTATGACGCCACAGACGGAACCACCTTTTTTGGAGAGAAAGGATGGATAAGTCTTACCAGGTGGACTGCCAGGGCCAGCGATCCGGGATTAAACAAAAAATTGAACCGTTTCCCAAAAGATGACCGGGGAAGAATAAAGAGTGAAAATCATATGCACGGCGCCAATTTCGCCAAAGTGATTAAAGGAGAGATGGCTCCTTTCGATCCTCTTGATGAAGCGATCATGTCAGACTGTATAAGCCACATGGGAAATTTGTCGATCCGCTGTGGTAAAGATGTGAAGTGGAACCCTGAAAAGGGACAAGTAACGAATTTGCCTGAAATGAACAGATTGTTTGACAGGACAAAAAGATCTCCCTGGGACCAGCTATAGCTGCTATACTTTTCTTAAAGAACGTCATGAAAAAACACATTATCACCCTGTTCATATTCTTCCTCTCCATTCAGAATGCGCTACCGCAATTAATTTTTGAAAAAGAGGAATATGCATCCCGTAGAGAAAATCTGATGGATTGCATACCTGATGGCATTGCCATCATCAGAGGCGCATCCATGCCGGTTGGAGATGTCCATTTTCATCAATATAATAACATGATGTACTTTTCCGGTGTTGATATTCCCGATGTAATCCTGATCATTGACGGAATCAACCGGGAGAGCACACTTTTTTTTACCATAAGTGAGCGTGTTGCTGACGGGGAGGCCATTCCACTGACCCTGGTCAGGGACCCGGTAAATATTACAGGTATTGAAAACTATTTACCAATCGAGGATTTCACACCCGTCCTGACCCAAATGTTGAAGAGAGGGGCAGTGGCATATACCCCCTTTAGCTCCGAAGAGCGGATCGCTGAAAATTCAGGAGAAAAATTCAGGGCCATTCAACGCTCCATGACACAGAATGAATGGGATGGCAGGTTATCAAGGGAGATGCAATTTGTGCAAAAACTAAATGAAAAATTTCCCGGTACAAAAGTAGAGAATTGCTCTCCGGATATATGGGATCTCAGAAAAATCAAGTCCGCTGCTGAGGTAGATGTATTACGCAAAGCAGCGCAAGTAGGTGTAAAAGCGCACAAAGCTGTAATGGCTGCAAGCAGGCCAGGTGAGGATGAAAAAAGTTTAGCCGCATTATTTGAATATACCTGCATGTCTGACATTGCTCAGGGATTATCCTTTAATACCATCATCATGTCAGCTGAACATCATGTATATGGTCACTATGCCCAGTATGACCGCAAACTGGAAAACGGGGATTTTATCATCCTTGATGGAGGTGCGGATGTGAACTATTATGATTCTGATGTTTCAACAACTTTCCCTGCCAATGGGATTTTTACCGATAAGCAAGGTGAAATATATGAATTTGCCTACAATATCAGGGAAGTATGCCAGAAGGCCTACAGGCCCGGCATTACCCTGGCGGATGTAGGGCTGGAGGTAAAAGAAATGCTCAAAGAGAAGGGATATGATACTGAGAACCCAAAGTACAGGGGATATTTCAGGAATGGTGGATTTAACCACAGTATTGGAATGGCCGTTCATGATAAACTTGATGGGTTCAGCAGTAAAAACGACCCCCTTCAGGTTGGATTCGTTTTTGCCTGTGACATAATGGTCAGGGCTGACTCGGTGACCAGTGTCCGAATTGAAGATACGGTTGTAATCACTGCCGATGGCTGCGAAGTATTATCGGCGGGATTGCCCCGTACGATCGAAGAGATAGAATCATTTATGAAACAATAAGTTTATGCACATGAAGACTTTATTCCTGACAGGCTTTTTCCTGTATCTTTTCCTTTTCATCAATGCCCAACAAACAGATGTCTACCAAAGACCTCTTCAATACGAACGAAGCAGGGACTTTGATGCCATCCATTACCGGATCGCACTGGATGTTGACATGGAACAGAAAATGTTGAGTGGGAGTAATACCATCACACTAAGCCCACTCAATGATGGCCTTGAAACCATCATCCTGGATGCTGTTTCCCTGGTGGTTACCGAAGTGATGGATGTAAAAGGAATACCATTGTCGTTTAAGCAGACCAACGATAAGTTATCAATCACACTTTTACGTTCATATTCACATCAGGATACGGTAATTGTATCGGTTTCATATAAGCTGAAAGAGCAAGTTAAAGGACTGAGGTTTAGTGAGGCAACAGATGAAAGTCCACGCCAGGCTTCATCCGACTGTTTTCCCAATAAGGCGCGTCAATGGATTCCCTGTTATGACTATCCCCACGACAAATTCACACAAGAGATGATTGTGACCGTAGATGAAAAATACAAGGTTCTTTCAAACGGCACATTATTGGGAATCAGAAAAGACAAATCTAAACCAAAACACACCTATCACTGGAGTCAGTCCAAGCCTCACTCAACATATCTTATCAATTTAAGTATTGCCGATTATGCTGTTATTCAGGATTCTCTTGGATCACTTCTGGTCAATTACTGGGTATATCACTGGAATGTAGAAGATGCAAAAAGATCTTTTGAAAAGACACCCTATATGATTGACTTCTTTAACCGTCTTTATCAATATGATTTCCCCTGGGAAAAGTACGACCAGGTTATTTCAGCCTACATGGGCGGGGGTGCAGAAGCCACATCAGCCACCCTTTTAGGTGAAGGTGCTGTTACCGATCGCAAAGCGTCAATAGATTTTTCTTACGAGGGTATTATTGCCCATGAGATTGCCCACCAGTGGTGGGGTGATCTGGTTACACTCAGATCCTGGGAGCATACATGGATGAACGAAAGTTTTGGAACTTATTCCGATCATCTCTATAAAAGATACGACATGGGAGCTGATGAAGGCGCATATGATTTGTTAAGGAAAAAGAACGGATACCTGAGGGAAGCCCATAACAGATATATGAGACCCATCGTTTTTAACAGGTATGAAAATCCGGGGCAGAATTTTGACAGTCACAGCTATCCAAAAGGAGCCTGCGTCCTCCATATGCTCCGTTTCATTCTCGGGGATGAAACATTTTTCCGCACCTTAAGCACTTTTCTTCATCGGCATGAATTCCAAGCCGTTACCACACAAGACTACATGAAATGCGTGAAGGATGTCAGCGGGAAAAATATGGACTGGTTTTTCGATCAATTTCTATTTTCCCCGGGTCATGCTGTTTTCGAAGTGACAAAAGAGTGGAGTGAATCATCAAAAACACTGAAGTTAGAAATTGTTCAGTTACAAGATAAATGGGATCGGGTGCCCATATACAGAATCCCCGTAAACATCGGGCTGTACACCGGGATTGAACATAAGCTTGAAAAGGTCTGGTTGGAAAATAAAACTGAGACTTTTGAATTTAAGCTCGAATCTGAACCCTTGTTGGTCAGATTTGACGAAGGCAACAATCTCCTGAAGGAGTGGACCTTCAACAAACCCGAGGCAGAGCTGATTTATCAGGTAAAAAATGATGACATGATCGGCAGAATGTGGGCAGTCAATCAACTGGAGAAATTCAAGGAATCAACTACTACCATCGACCTCTGGGCAGAAACAGCTGCAAACGACAGCTTCTGGGCTGTCAGGGAAGCCGCTATTCAGCAACTGTCAGCAAATCACAACAAGAACTTCATAGAACTCTTTTATACTGCAGCAAATGATCCCAGCTCAAAGGTCCGAATTGCTGCAGTCAGTGCCCTGGGCAACACCCTGGATCCTGTGATGATAAATAGATTTCGAGAAATATTTGAGACAGATGAAAGCTATCTGGTAATGGCTGAGGCGCTTAATTCGCTTGGTAAATGTGGCAACAGATCCCAGTTAGCTTATCTCAAAGAGGCCGGGAAAGTAAAGTCACATCGGAATGTTGTTGGCAAGGCAGCAATTCGTGCCATCGAAATGATCAATGACAAATAAAAATCAGAGTGCAGTTTTATAAATAGCATCAGCCACAAAAAGGTCCTGAACAGCAATACCGACACTCTTGAACAGGGTGATGTCATCAGGTGATTTTCGGCCTTCACTCTCCCCATTGATCAGATCACCAATTTCGTCTCTGACAAAGGTACTTGGAATGACTCCCTTTTTTATGGGCTTTATCAGATCACCCGCCTCCTTTAATACCGCCTCCCTGGAGTCAACATATAATCTGCAGGACTGAATGATCCGGGGACTAATTTCCTGCATTTTAGGTTTAAATGAACCAATCGCATTGATATGAACCCCAACTGATATATCATCGATTGAGAATAAGGGTGTTGTTGAACCTGTTGCCGTGCAGATAACATCCGCCTTTCTCAGATTCCCCAAACTCGTCTCGACACTGAGACTTATGTCCAGCTTATCCTGCATTTGCTCTTTGAGCTTTGTGGCAGCATGAACATCAAGGTCATAAAGCATGGCATGTTTGATGGGCCGGACATTGCATACAGCTTCAAGCTGGGTTACTCCCTGGGCTCCACATCCAAATATTGCAACGGTCTCCGCATCCTTTTGCGCCAGATATTGTGTTGCTATTCCACTGGAGGCACCTGTCCGTAAAGCTGTTAAATATGTCCCGTCAATCATGGACAATACCTCTCCCGATTTTGAGTCCAGCAACAATACAACACCAACTATTGTAGGTATTCCCGGAATCGAAGCACCCTGCTTTTGGGTTAGAATTTTCACTGCAATCTTTCCCAGCTCTTCACTATAGACTGGTTTGAAAAACAGATCCATTGTTAAGCCTGGCAAATCAGAGATATACCGCTGAGGCGCATAACATCCTCCACATGAGAAACTTGCGAAAGCCGCCTCCATCAGATTAATGGCATCCCCCATCGAAATAATTTCCTTGACATCGTGGGAATCAAAAATTTTTATCTCCATAATTGATTGACCGGAAGTTGCTCCTTGATCATTCCTCTCCATAAGTAATCTGTATAATTGCGAAAATAATAATTTTTTAAACAATGGGTGATTGAATTCAGGGAATCGACAGATCAACTAAGTGAGGGCCAATTTCCTTTTATACTCATTGGGTGTCAATCCAACAATCCTGAGAAAATGCCGATGAAAATTGGATTTATTGTTATATCCACTGGAATAACATGAATCAGATACACTATTTGTTTCATCTTGTAACATCTTACAGGCCTTATTAACCCTCACCTCAATAAGAAAGCTGGAAAATGATTTCTGTGTATGCTTCTTAAAGTATCTGCAAAAAGCATTTGGGGTCATATAAACGAGTGATGCGACAGACTCAAGGGTAATCTTCTCATTATAATGCAACATGACATAGTCAAATACTTTATTCAGATTCTTTCGCTGGAGGTGATCCAGTTTTGCAGGACTCATCACTGACAATTTTTCAACTCCAGGGGAAACTGCAAATAAATTTATAATTTGTAACAAAGTCAGCAGACGAGAAAATCTGGAACTATCTCCAATACTTTTCATTAATCTTCCAACCTCACTCAGGGAAGCAGCCTTAAATCGCAAGCCATATGATGAGTCTTCCAGCAATTTAGCAACTTCGCTGGCTTCAGGAATCTCTCTAAATATTGAAGAGAGAGACTGAATTGAAAAAAAGACAGATATGGCGCGTACTTCAAAATCGCTCTTTGAGTCGGTCATTCTATCACTTCGAAGCACATGTGGCATATTTTCACCAATAAAAAAAAGATCACCTTCACTGTATTCAGCAATACTATTGCCCAGAAAGACAGTACCACTCCCATAGAGTATCAGTGTCAACTGACACTCCTCATGGTAATGAAATGGCTCGTAGAATTTTGGCTGATTCCAGTTTTCCACTCTAATGCTTTCCTCCTCATACCGAGGTACCTTAAAATATACTGGATCCATGTTTCATCTTTCTTTTGAAAATTTCACATACATCATACAGTCCTAATATCTCTGAAGGCATAAATTTATAGGATTGACAGACATCCTTTAAATAATATCCTAACTTAAAAGTATACTATATTATCCCATTACCAAAAGGAAAACTAATTTTCACAAAGATATATTTTCATTCATTTTCATAATCTCCTAAAGTTTTTTCAAAAATAACGCCTCTTTAGTTACAATTTTCGACTATTACTTAAAATCAGATAATAGGCCCTATTCAATCCTCCAATTCTTCGACCCCAATATAATACATAAGCACCTGGTCTATGGCATATGTCATCCCGACTGATATTTATTCATCTTTATGATGTAATTATTTTAAGGCAATTAATCAATATATTTGGTTCTACGGTGGAGAGGTCAATACTCCAAACCCGGACAAGCTTATCATTAATATAAGTTAACACGATAATAATTTATGCGCTTAAAAGATGTAATCATCCCGGTAATACTTATTCAGACAATGTTAAACCCTTTTTCATTAGAGGGTCAGCAAACATCCTCAGAATTATCAGTAACTGCCCATCGATTAAGCCTGTCATTTATTGAGCAAACCAGAACGTTCGAACTGTTCGATGCAAATGAGGGTTTAATCATTTCTGCAGGGATGTTTAGGACGGAAGTGAATGGGAAAAGCATAAGCACCGACGACCATAATATCAAGCATCAGGTAACATACAATGATGAAGGGACTCTCAGCATCAGGTTTGATGAATACCTGACTGTGAAAGCTGTATTATCTGGCGACTCGATGCTCACTTTTTTCACCGAAGGAAGAGATGCTGAATCGGTCCGGTTCACAGCCAGGGCGCCACTATCGCAACGAACAATGGCTTGTAATCTGTTGGACCAGAAAGCCAGGGATAAGCATACCATCGTTCAAACCCTGGGTGTAACCAATATACCGGGGGTGAATGCTATTTTTGATCCAGAGAAAGACCTTGCCATTCAAATAGAGTCTGAAAGCATTGCAAAATGGGATTTTTTCCATCAATGGCAAATGACAGCATTTGCAAAACCCGGTCAGATGCTATGCAAGATCAAACTGATCAGAAACTATTACAAAAAAAGGCTCGGAATAACATACTATGCCCCCATCATAAAAAGGAGCTATTTTCAGAAGGCACCAGCTCTTGCAATGACCTGGGTAGGCATCGAGGGAAAGTTTAACAGGCCCGATTTCTCTCAACGTAAAGCGTGGCTATACCCTAATATTGACTGGGTCTCAGAAAATCTTTTGCCCTATGCCGGGGAGATGATTTTCCAGCTTGATGATAATTATCCCATTGATGATCCCCGGTATATGCGTGATATATCAGACTATATCCGTAGCAGGGGGTTGATCCCGGGCATCTGGCTTGCGCCTTTTGGGGTAGCTCCCTTTGAGGAATCAGAAATACATCCCGAATGGTTTATACACAAAAAGGACGGATCCACAATTACCACTTTCTCAGGCTTAAGCTACGACGATATTAAGCATTATAATTCAGCAGTATTGAATGTCAATAACACAGAAGCTGTTGACATTTGGTTCGCCGGTTTTATTAGCCAGTTAAGCGAAACATGGAATTATGATTATTTCAAAATGGACGGCATCCCGGCAATCTTAAATGTGTATCAGCAATCGGTGGATGGCGGTGGTGTGGAAGGTGTCCGCAGAGGACTACAGATTATCAGGTCTGTAGTTGGACCCGATAAGTATATCAATACATGCTGGGGTCTTCCTCTGGAAGGGATCGATATTGTGAACGGATCGAGAGTTGGAGGGGATACTGAACAAGAAGGTCAGGTTGTAAGCAGTGTTGCTGTCGCTCAGAATTATCTCAACAATATTGCCTGGTACAGTGATCCTGATGGAGCCGCCAATATGTATGCATCAAGCACAGCTCGCGCCCGACTGAATTTCCAGGGAAGAACTCTGCTGGGACAACCTTACGTGACTGATGACAACTGGACGAAAGTACCTGATCATATCTTGCATGTCTGGCAAAAAACACTGCCTACGATAGAGAGTTTTCCTGCAAATCTTTATCCCATATCTGACCCCGGGCTGTATGACCATTTTGATTTAAAGATCTCAAAGCCGTGGGGAGATTGGGATATAGTTGGACTGAATAACTATGAAAACCAACAGAGGAGAATTAGCCTCGATATTGGCCGTCTGCCTCTAAGTGCAGAGGAAGTATACCTCTATGATTTCTGGAATCAAAAATACCTGGGGACCTTTAGTAAAGATGATACGATTGTGCGAAACATGGAGGCCCTCGATGCGCATTGTTTTAGTTTGGTCCCTGTCCGGACCGACAGACCTGTCCTGCTTTCTACCAGCCGGCATATAACTCAGGGCGGCATCGATATTGACAAAATGAGCATTCTTGGAAAGAAGGACGGATGGATAATTTCAGGAGAATCCAAACACCTTATAAAAGATGAACCATATGAATTGGTATTTATCAGCAACGGGTATGTAATTGATGAAGCCTCATCACAAAATGGGTCCATAACGATCCCTTCCAAGGCTGGGATATGCAGGGTAAGGATCAGACCAGATCGATCAGAGCTAAGCTGGAATCTTTTATTTATACCGGACAAGGAAATATCAGTCGGTTTCGAAGCAGAAGCCGTTCATCTGATACCCGGGCAAGCTATTGAAGTGCCAATTGCAATATCAAATGGCGGTTCAGCCCATTGGGAAGTAAAATCATCCACTAGAAGTATTAGATTGAAAGAAGACCACTCCCGATCGTTGTTAAGCATCAACATTGATGGTGATATCGTTGAATCGGGGGAGGTGTGGTCCGGATTACTAACAATCGAATCAAAAGATGCAGAGGTCCATAACAGAAACCTTGTAATTGAAGTCATGGGAGATGCAAGGCAAAATATTGCACTCCAATCCAAAGCCACTGCATCCAGCGTCTATTTTCATGGGGACCAGAATGGTTATGGCCGTCCAGACGGAGCTAACGACGGACTTACCTTTAAAGCATGGGAAGCAGCGGAAGGAGAGAGCGATGGATGGATTGAACTTACTTGGGAAAAACCGGTTGAATTTCAGAGAATCGTAATAGATGAATGGCTCGAGAGTGGTGGAGAGATAGAGTCCTGGACATTGGAAGCCGGGCATAAAAAACACGCCTATACACCGAGGAGGCAAACCAAATCCATTGTGACCTATGAACCTGAATCAGAATTCATGGAAGTGATAGCAAGGGGAGAGACCATAGGGAGGGGATTTGTTATCGAACTGGATGAACCGCTTAGCGCGAATGTTCTTACACTTACCATAAATAAAGCAAGTAAACGACCTGGTGTGTGGGAAATCGAGGTAAATCCAGTTAAGTAAACTGAACATGTCTGAATTCCATGCCGGCGTGCATAAATTAAAGCATCACATTCCTATGATCCACTATTTCAGATTAACACTAATACTTCTGCTGTCTGTCCATGTTTCTGGCAGAGGACAACAAGCATTATCCCCTCTGGTCGCCTCTTTTGAAGATCACCAGCTATTAAGGGAGAATTCCCAATTTCGGCTCGACTGGATCTCATTGGGCCCCACGGTAAATTCAGCCAGGGCAGAAGCAATTCAGCTTGACACGGACCATCCGGGCACTATATATGTCGCCTTCGGATCAGGCGGATTATGGAAGACCGTGAATCATGGTATCACATGGAATCCAATCTTTGAGCATATGCCCTCTCAGGGAATCGGAGATATTGCCCTGGCACCTTCCAACAACAACATCCTGTATGTCGGAACCGGGGAAAGCTTAAAAAAGGCCAGAAATTTCACAATGCCCGGAACCGGGGTATACAAGTCGACGAACGCCGGTGAGTCCTGGGAGCACCTGGGACTGAATGATTCATGGCAAATAGGAGAAATTGCAGTCCACCCTGCGAATCCGGATATCGTGATCGTTTGTGTACTTGGACATTTCTGGTCAAAAAATAAAAACAGGGGCATCTACAGAACATCAAATGGCGGAGAAACCTGGGAACATGTTCTCTACCTGGATGAACAGACAGGTGCAAATGATGTTGTTTTCGCCCCTTCAAATCCGGACATTGTTTACGCGTCCACCTGGGAAAACAATCCAGGGGTAATGGGAGGAAACAGCGGAATTTTCAGAAGTACCGACGGAGGAGTCACATGGGCTCCTACACGCCAGGGCTTACCTTCCGGACCCATGATTGGAAGAATAGGAGTGGCCGTTTCATACAGTAATCCGGACAAAGCATACGCATTAATAGACAACCGGGGAGAAAGCCCATCCTCTGAAGTGTATAAAACAGAGAACGGTGGCTTGCTCTGGGAAAGGACCCATAATGACGATTTAAATATCTTTTCAGTGATTGGATGGTATTTCACGGATATCTATGTGAGTCCTGAAAATGACAATGAGATATTTGGACTTGGTGTCAGAATGGGGTATAGTTCAGATGGAGGGGGAACTTTTTCTCTTGTAGGGGGAAGGGTTTCACACATCACTCCATCTGCGGCACAGGGCATGCACCTCGACCACTGCGAACTGTGGATCCACCCTGAAAACCCTGATCACCTGGCACTGGCCAATGACGGCGGACTATACATCAGTTACGATAAGGGGATGAGCTGGATGCATTACAACAATATCCCGACTGGAGAATTTTACGATGTAACGGTCGACACCCAAAATCCCTATTTGATCTATGGTGGGGTTCAGGATGATGCCACTGTTTTTGGTCCTTCCACGGAATGGAATCCATCTTTTCCAGATCCGTGGAAGTACCTGTGGATCGATGCCTGGAATGGTGGCGACGGATGCGTTACCCAGGTTGACCCTGAAGATTCTAATACGGTCTATTTCAGCAGTCAGAACGGAGCAGCCAGGAGATTGGACAGAAGCAAAGACAGCTCTGTTTCCATCCGACCATCATTCGGGGAGGGTAAGAAAGATACATTGAAGTTCAATTTTATCACACCCTATTTTATCTCCCCGCACCAATCGAATACTTTATATCACGGAGGGAATTTCATTTTTAAAAGCACCGATCGCGGAGATCACTGGCAAATGATCAGCTCTGACCTGACCATATCAGACAGTCCCGAGAAAAAAGCACATGCCATGGGTGCACTTGCAGAGTCTCCTCTGGGAAAAGGCTTGCTTTATGCAGGGACAGATCGTGGAGCCTTCTGGGTATCCAGGGATGACGGAGTAACCTGGCAGGAGCACTCTGACAGAATCGCCAATCACTATATAAGAAGTATCTGTCCCTCCCGCTTCAGTCAGGGAAGGGTCTATATGGCCATGACCGGTCTGAATAATGACACTTTGGGATGTTTTCTATATGCATCCGAAGATGATGGAAATCATTGGAAACCAATCAATGCCAATCTACCGGATGAACCGGCAAATGTGATTTTGGAAGACCCGGTCAATGAAAACATCCTCTACGCGGGATTGCACCGTGGAGTCTATATTTCAATTGACAGGGGCACCAGCTGGTCTTATCTGGGTATGCAGATGCCGGTCACCAGTATTGCAGACCTGGAAATACATGAACCCTCCATGGACTTAATTGCTGCCACCCATGGTCGGGGCATCTATAAAATGAATTTGAAACCCATTCAGGAAAGATATCAATCGACCTTGAAGTTGAACGAAACAAGGCTCTTTGACATACCGCTGTCATACCGACCCTGGCACAACGACACACATAAAGAGGCCAACTACAGAACACTGAAAAAAACAGCCATTACTTTCTGGCTTTCCGAAGACCAGCCGGTAAAACTAGAGTTATTTAATGCCGGGCAGCAAAAAATATGGTTTAAAGAAATGGATGGAAGGGAAGGATTCAACCAGTATCGCTGGGATCTGGTATTCCAGCGGGAGGAGAACAATCTCCCCTATTTTATTCATTATGCAAAGTTTCTTGAAAGTGGAATTTATGAGATCATCCTGAAAACCGGGGAAGGGGATTACCCAGATAAATTCGAGGTAAGGGAAAGTGTGTCCCCCAATGTTCAATAAAGATTGACTGCAGGGTACTAGAAAAACAATTCAATATTACTTCTCCCGTTTTTCCCTGAAGATGCAGAAACTCTGATAAATTGCCCACTCTGCTCAAAAGACACCTGTGCGCTACTACTTTTCACCGAAACAGCTCTGTACTTTGCTCCTTCAGGGATGGCAATTGTCAGGATCATGGTTTCACCTTTGATTAAATCAGCGGTAAATTCCAGTCTCTTTTTCCGGCGATCCCAGGTTGTATTACTCAGCTCCATCATACCGCACATTACATGCCGGTTCGTGCCTAATATCTGGGGGTAATTTTCGACCTGCCTAAGGGAATATACCAGGGCCTCTCCGGCTAAAAGATCAGCTGATAAAACACCTGTTCCTGCAATGATACCAAGAGGTTTTTGATTCCAGAAATCAAATACGTAATATTCTCTACCGCTATTCAAATCCAGCGACCCGGTATTTGCCTGATCACCCGAAACGGGTGCTGAGATTGTTTTAAGCATGGCAATATTCTTCCTTTTATCCGGTACATCATTGTTAACTAGAATTACCTGCTTCCATTTCTCGTCAACCGTATAAACATATACCTCGGGATGTGTTTTTTCGAGGAGCAGGTCCGCAGGTCTGAATGATTTTCCATTGGGCAGAACCGGAAAAAGACGGGTAAGATCATATCTCATCTCTTCTGTCAATTTTCCAAAACTCGTTCCCAGCTCAATTCTTCCAGATAGCAGTCCAATCATGGTTAAGAAAGTTCGTCTGTGAGTCCGATCCAATTCCACACCATTTTGATGGAAACTTTTACCATCAGGATAATACCTGAAAACAGTACCCTGCTTATACCATCTTAGCCCTATACGTGATGACATTTCAGGTTCAAAATGACTTGCATCAGGCCACACCCGCTGAAGATCAACGACACCGGCATTACAATCGGTCCGGGGAACATTTGCCAGTTTAAAGCCCATAATCCGCTCATGGATATATGCATCCTCTCCCATTCCTTCTCTACATAATTCAAATATTTTACGATAGGCCGAAATGGTTGTATAGGTCTTATCATCAAACCCGCCATCTTTTGCCCATCCTGATTCGGGGTAGTCAAACTTGATACCAACGACCCCATCCTTGCCCAATCGAGTCCACATTTTCAACAAATAGTCCTGGAATCCGGAATTTGTGAAATCATATCTTACAAGTGTCCTGGCATGCAAATGATCTTCATAAAGCAGCGAAATATCATCATTCAACATCCAATCGGGGTGTGCCAGGGCGAAGTCATTACTTGGCATAGATCCCTGGACATAGGTGAAGACTTTCCCGCCCATACTGTCTATTTTACCGGCAAATTTCGAGAAAGTTTCGTATGGCTTTTGCAGGGATCCATATTTGGACCAATGCTCGTCGTCCCACCATCCCTGCTGTGTATTGCCATCGTCCGAATAGCAGTAATAGTCAGGCTCCAGTCGCAGTGCTACAGTTGTGTAATTTGTAATACCTGAATCCAGGGCAATCTTCATTTGCTTAACCAATGCTGCCGAATTATTGGTCGGTGTACCATCCCCATACTCTTTCATCGACGTCATCCATCCACATAAGGTGGGGAAATCATATGCATTCGGATTTGCATTGTTCGCCTTGGCTAAGGATTTACCATAACGCTCCAGTGAAATAAAGGGATCTGCGCTTACAATATCCACATAATAACTATCCTTCGATGTCCACAATTCTCCCGGCTCTATTCGTTTTCCCTGAGGATCATGAATCATGAGTGTCATAAATGACTGTTTCAGGATTGGCGAACCTGTTTTTGCACCTGTTGCTAACTTATAAAGATAATCTCTACGCCCCTTTGCTTTTTTATGAAATTCGACCGTACGCATAAATTCAGCATAGGCCAGTCCTCCGGCAACAATGGTTCTCCGTTTATTACCAGACAAATTATCTTTATAGCTTAGCATTGCACTGTTATGGGCTTCGATTTCCCAGGTCGATTCTACAAAATTCGGTTCCGCTCCGGCTCCTCCACGCAAAACTCTTGGTTCAATATATTTCTGATTTTCAAACAATACTCCATTGAGCAAAACCTCTGCTCTTCGGGCCCGGATGGTAAAATCCTTGTTGTTTTTCACCCCCCAGCCAATCACAAAAAACGGGCTGGTCTGATATACTGTGATGTCAAGGAATCGCGAAGGATCATAGCTGTCATGTGGCAAATACCAAACGCGCAAGATCTCACCAGATCCAAGATTGTCAACAACACTACCCAGGCGCTCTGCCTTGTAACTATATTTTGGTTCAGTCCATCCGCCCTGCCCAACCCGGAACCAGGCATCTTTAAAAACCAGAGTATGGTCCGATTTATCAATTCCGGAATAGCTTCCATTGGACAGATCAAATTCAATAGCAAGAAGGCTATTTTCGATTATTGCATGCCCGGCAGTAAGCTCAATCTGAACTTCTGACTGAGCAAGAGCACAATTACAAATCAAACTGAGAGTGAAAACAGATAAGATTAGTTTATGCTTTATCCTCACAATTGTGATTCTCATTATTTCACATTCCTAAATATCACCACTAAGTCCTTCATCTCTCATTTCTCTCCATAATCCAACCATCTCCTTTTCCATGGAGCTGACCCTTTCCGGTTCCTGTTTTGAAATATCGTTCACCTGCATCGGATCACCAGCCATCTCATACAACTCAAACTTCACAGGATCATATGCGGCCATCCAGGCTCTCAAATTCAAAGAATCCGGTTTTTCGGGCAACCAGCCTATAAGTGTGTAGCCATCCTTTCTCATTGCCATCTGAGGCATCCGAAAATAGGTGTCTTCATGGTTTGGGTAAAACCAGACAGAGGGCACATCCCTGGAGACTTCCTTCTGCAGGAATGCATTGAAAGCATCAACGCCGTCAATCGCGCGATCAACAGGGAGTGTTGCATCTGCCAATTCACAGAGGGTCGGAAGAATATCCGTACCATTGAAAAGTATATCGCTGACCGTACCTTCATGAATCACGCCTGGCAGCCTGGCGATTCCGGGAACCCTGTGACCTCCTTCATATGGAAATCTCTTCATGCCCCTTAATTCACCCGGGGTGCCAAAACATTTATCCCGGATCGGGTCATCCCACAGTCCCAGTGACTCTTCAATGGTAACAGGAGTTTCCGGTCCGTTGTCAGAGGTAAATAATACAAGGGTGTTTTTTGACAAACCAAGCCGGTCAAGTGTACTCATTAATCGTCCAAAGGCATTGTCAAGCTGGGTTACGGTTCCGTAATACTCCTTTTTGTATGCCGAGATATCCTTTCCCGGCCGGCTCACCCTGCCGTACGCAATCCCTTTTTCAAGACCGTTTGTCTCTGTGTTATCATACATCTGCTTGTATTCAGCAGGTGGATTAATTGGGGTGTGTGGCTCATGAGAGGCCAAATACATAAAGAAAGGCCTGTCTCCGTCTCTTTTATGCTCCAGCCATTCACAGGCCTCATCGACGATTACATCGCAATACCATCCATCAACTTCACCCACCGGTTCTCCATTGAGGATGAATTTTTTTGCATTGGCCGGACCATCAAAGGCATTGACTGTAGTTCCCATCCAGTAATCGAATCCCTGGTCTCCCGGCCCCGGTTGATCCCTTCTGCCTTTCTCAAGAGTAGAGAGGTGCCACTTTCCCCAGAAACTGGTCTGATACCCCTTCTCCTTCAGAATCTCTGCTATGGTGACTTCTTCATTCCGCAAATGAGTCTTACCTCCGGCGATGTAAAAAAAACCGCTCCGGTAGGGATTCCTGCCGGTCAATAAAGCGGCTCTTGATGGTGAGCAAACCGTTCCTCCCGAGTGTAAGTCGGTCATCCGCACTCCTTCAGAGGCCAGCTTATCTATATTCGGGGTCTGAATAATCGGGTTTCCATAGCAACCAAGATCCCCATAGCCCAGGTCATCGGCCAGGAAAACAATGATATTTGGCTGATCTGCCTCTTTCGCACAGCCCCCGATTAGTAAAAGTAATGTGAATAGTGCTATAACTTTTTGTGAGTTTATCATGCTAATATTCATATAAAACAGAATGCATTTTTATCAATATATCGACGGGCATTTTTATCACCTGCAGTCTCCCATTTCCGTGCAAACTGCGTCACACAAAATAACAGAGAGATGATTGATACTACAAGTTTCATTGATATGGGAATTATAAAATCTTCAACTACTTCCTGCTTAGAGTATAGAGTCCTCCCTCTGTGGTTTTGAATGTAAAAGAACCATCTTCATTCTCCTTTGTTGCTACTTTTTTTCCTTTGGAAGTAACTTTGATTTTCCCTCCGGCATCAATGCGGCAGGTATTGCCATACTTTGATAAAATCTCAACTTCGGTAATCTCCTTTTCATTCCATTTCATCTGTAACTCAAATCCGCCACGGGCACAAACACCGTCAAAGGCTCCCTTACTCCATTCATCGGGCAGCGCAGGCAACAGATCGATCACGCCTTCATGTGATTGAATCAACATCTCTGTGATACCCGCTGCAACGCCCTGTGTTCCGTCAATCTGAAGCGGAGTAAAACACTTGGCAAGAAGCTGCGGATAGCTTTGCTCTGCGATGTAGCCTTTGAAAATCTGCCTGGCCCTGTTACCATCATATAATCTGGCCCAGAGTGCCATTTTCCATCCTCTGGAAAAACCAGTGCCGCCATCACCCCTCTGCTCAAGCACAGCTTTACAACCATCTATAAACTGAGGTGTGTTCTTTGCGGAGATTACGTTGCCGGGATAGAGTCCGTACATATGTGAAAAATGCCTGTGCTTATCCTCCATCTGCTCCAGGTCTTCGGCCCACTCCTGCAGAGTGCCATCTTTTCCGATCTGGGGTGGAACAAGCTTGCCTCTTGCTTCATTTACATTGGCCACAAATTCCTTATCCTGACCCAGTATTTCTGCCGCTTCAACATAGTATCCGAACAGGTCAATCAGTATCTGATTATCAATAGAAGCACCATAACATATGGTAGTAAAATAGTAGGAGCCTGTCACTTCGTCGAAAAAATATCGATAGCCCGGCCCCTTGGGAGGATTTTCAGGTGAGGTGGATGGACTGGTAACCAGCCATTTACCATTGGGGTGCTCGATAAGAAAATCCATGAAAAACTGAACGGATCCCCTGATTACCGGATAGATCTCCTTCAGGTATTCCGTATCCGGATTGAAGAGGTAATGCTCGTATAATTGGGTGGTAAGCCAGGCTCCGCCGGTGGTAAATGTCCCCCAGCAGGGGCCATCCATGGGAGCAGCTACCCTCCATATATCTGTATTCTGATGAAACACCCATCCTTTGGCGCCATAATGTGCCTTTGCTACCTGCGATCCCTGGTCAGTAAGCTCTTTAACCAGTGTAATCAAGGGCTCTGCACAATCGGAAAGATTACCGCTTTCAACAGGCCAGTAATTCATTTCAAGGTTGATGTTGGTGGTATATTTTGAGTCCCACGAAGGGTTCATATCCTCATTCCAGATCCCCTGAAGATTGGCTGCCTCAGTTCCCTCCCTTGAAGTAGATATCAAAACGTAACGGGCAAAATTATAGCAAAGCGAAGCCAGGTTGGGATCGGCATGGTCCGCAAATCCGGTCATCCGTTGATCTGTTGGAAGGAAGGAGTTATCTGTCTTTGGCAGATCCAATGAAACCCTGCTAAAAAATGTTTGATAATCCTTCACTGCCTCTGCAAACATCTCATTCGGGGATTTACCCTGAATCTGGTTCAGATATGATGCTACACGTGTATCGGGATCCCCGCTTACATCCTTGTAGCTGACAAAATTAGTAGCCGCAACAATGGCAATGGTTACGGCATCGGCGTTCTTTACGATCAGATCAATTTCATTCACCTCCACGCTACCTCCTTCAGGTAAGGCCTTAAGTTGGGCTTTATATCTCAGCGCTCCCTCAACACCCATATAATCGGCCGATCTACCATTCACTACCAGTCCATCCTGATCCACGCCATCCATCCTGAAATAGTCTGTTGCATAGTTTGAGTGTGCCTGGTTCCTGCAGCCCCGGAGCTGGGCTCTGAACGAAATACTTCCTGGTTTACTGGCGGTTAAGCGAACCAGTATCACCTGGTCGGGCTCTGATGATACTATTTCCCTTTTATATGTAATGCCGCCTACAGTGTATTCGACACAGGTGATTCCTGTTTCAAGATCGAGCCAACGTTTGTAGTCGCTTACTTCTTCCTGGTTTTCAAAAAAGAGATGAAGATTGGCAAGTGATTGATATTTCTGCTGCTCCACCGGATAACCCATCATATACCTGCCGAACAATCTATGTGCTTTTATGGGCTCTCCTTCAAAAAGATATTTCTGAATATCAGGCAAAACTTCAGCACCGCCCTCTACAACTGTCGAATATGGCCCCCCTGACCAGTAGGTCTCCTCGTTTAACTGGATGCGTTCTTCGCCATATTTACCAAAAACCATGGCACCAAGCCGACCGTTCCCAACCGGAAGGGCTTCCTCCCAGGCTGATGCAGGTGATGCATACCACATTAGGGTGGCAGGATTAAAATCATTATTATCAATATCTACAGACTTCATAAGCTCCTGAGCACTAAGTCCAAGTGAGATTGATAAAACCAGAATCAAAAACGTGCTTGTAGTATGTTTCATATGCGCAAATTGTTTATGTTGAATTGTAATGCTTTATGGGAAAATATAAAACTAAAAAAGGTAAAAGAGTCAGGTGGTTTTCTGCAACACCACCTGCTCTGATACCAATTCTAAAACTAATACTAAGTCTAAAATTAATATTAGATCTTTATGTCTAATGAATCTCTTGTTTGAGTTCTGTTTATCTGATATAAAAATATGGAATCCTTCCTTTTCTCTTAAACAAGATATGTGCTTAAATATGTACTATATTACCTGATTACATACAAATCAGGAAAGACTCCTTTACTAATAATATGCCTCCTATACATCCCTGAGGCCCCTGAACAGGCCAATGGATCTCAGGAATTTTGAGATTTCATCATATGCAC
>JAAEOI010000474.1 GCA_024244665.1 Bacteroidota bacterium
CCTTCCTCCGGATGGAAGGAACAACAATTCCGGTTTTCTGTTTTGCTTCAAGCAGCTCATTGATTCCCAATGCATGAATGGGATGTGGGCCCAACTCAATAAAAGTATCAAATCCATCATTGATCATAGCCTCAACGGCACTCACAAAACTCACAGTTTCCCTTACGTTTCTGTACCAATAGCTGCTATCAAGATTTTCACCTTCATTCACCTTCCCGGTTACCGTGGAATAAAACGGAATGTGGGTGGCTGAAGGCTTCAATGAGCTCAGGGAGCTAAGTAGCTCCTCCTCCAGGGGTTCCATGTGGTGACAGTGAAAGGGGACATTAATTTGCAGCAACCTATTAAATATATCCCTGTTTTCGAGCTCTTCTGAGATTTGCTCAATCACATCGGTATCGCCCGAAAGGGAGACCATGGCCGGTCCGTTTACCGCACCAATGGAGACTTTATCTTCACGGCCCTGTATCAGCTTTGCAGCTTCAGCAGGGGTGATTCCAGCAGCCAGCATTCTTCCCTTGTCGGTAGCTTTAAACTGTACGCGACTCCTGTGGAAAATGAGCAGCACGGCCTGTTCCAGGGTAAGTGCTCCCGAGGCATATGCAGCAGGTACCTCTCCAATGCTGTGCCCCACCACTGCACCCGGGGTGATTCCCAGGGCCTTCCACATCTCAAAAAGGGCAATCTGAATGGAGAAGATGGCAGGCTGCGCGATATGGGTCTCACTGATTCTTGATGTTTTCTCATCTTTTGTGAGTTCTTCCAGCAAGGACCAGGATGCATGTTTGCTGAGCAGTTTATCCAGCTTGTGAATGGTTTCTTTAAAGAGAGCTTCACTTTTTAACAGTTGCCGGCCCATGGCCCACCATTGGGGTCCCTGCCCGGAGAAGACGAAAGCAATTTTATCCCTTTTTTCACTGCTTCTTCCCTCTGAAACTTCTACGAGGTTTTCTCCCTTCAAATATTTTTGCAGGTGAGAGGCCATTTCTTCC
>JAAEOI010000475.1 GCA_024244665.1 Bacteroidota bacterium
CGAATCCTCCTGACGAACCGTTAACGGGTGGGGGCTGGTGGCAGGCGGATGCTGAGGGTCAAACACAAATTGCTCAAAAACCGGTGTCCCCTCCAACCCTGTCCTGCACCTCCAGAGTCCGTTCCAGGTCCCGATCCAAAGCTTTCCCCCGGCATCAACATAAAGTTTCCGTACAAAATCGCCCGGAAAGCCCTGATCCGGATCCTCCAGCTGCCTGAACCTTTGAAAAGTGCCTGTCTGCGGATCCAGTACATTCAGTCCGCCACCCCAGACTCCCACCCAGATCATCCCAGAAGAATCCCTTGCCAGAGAGGCCGGCCGGGTTCCGCTAATCGAGTGCTGGTCGGCCGAGTCGGGCAGAAAGCTTTGCCAGGTCCTCAGCGAGCGGTCATATTTGCTCAGACCGTTCCAGGTAGCTATCCACAGATTGTGGTCCTCATCCTCTGTCACATCCCATATCCAGTTGTGCGAAAGCGTGGCAGAATCCTCCGGATCGCTTCTGTAGGTAGTAAATTTGAAACCATCGTAACAATTGAGACCATCCTGGGTGCCAAACCACATGAATCCAAAATGATCCTGATAGATGCAGTTAATGGTGTTTTGCGACAATCCATCTTCAACCTTCAGGTGCCTGAAGCCTATATCCTGAGCCGGAAGGGAGAGCCGACAGCTCAATACCAGGAAAACCAGGATCGCTCTGGTGGTCATCATTCAATGATTATGACTCAATTTAGTGATTCATTTTCAACTTTCCACGTATTCGCATTAGTATAGCATAATTGTTCTCAATACCCTTTCAAACACAAAGTCAGAATCGGCATAATTTGCAAATTATCCTAATAGGATACTATTGCTGCTCTTTATTATACTTTTTTGATATAATCGCTGGAAAACTGATTGAAACGGAAATAGTGTCGATTCGTACTTTTTAGGAGTTCGTCGGACGGATACGGTAAAAATACCTTTCTGACACAAGAATTTTTACGTATTTTTCTTTAAGTAGTACTATTCTATTATCGAGTGTTTCTCCCTTTTTTATTCGATAGATGTTGAAGATATTTGCCTATATATTCTCATTAACTAAAGCTTCGCTATTCTTTTAAATGTTAAAAACTAACATATAGAGCATGAATTCAACTTGTAAACGGTTGACTTTATATGCATTGAAAACAAGTGCGAAACTCTAATTGTTATTATTAGCTGATTTTTGGACAAAAAACTGAGTAATATGGAAGAGACTAAAATGATGACCTGGTTTGCACCTGCTGAGCGTGCTGATAGTAGTGTCGTGCGAAAACAGCACGATCATTTCATGGGGAACGAATTATTAATCAACGCCCTGGAATCCATATACATGGCTGTTATGATCTTAAATGGAAATCGCCAGCTAGTTTTTGCAAATAAGGTATTCATGGATATCGTAGGAATCAGCGACCTGGAGCAGATCCTGGGTTTTCGTCCGGGAGAAGCCCTTGGTTGTATCTATTCAGATGTCATGAAGGGTGGCTGCGGAACCAGCGAGCACTGCCGTGAGTGCGGTGCGGCAATGGCAATCCTTTCCAGCCTGGATAGTGACTATGACATTCAGGAATGCGGGATCACACTCAACAAAGAGCAAACCTCGCTGGATCTGCGTGTTATGTCCTCTCCTCTGGAGTCAATGGATGAGACTTTTGCGATTTTCTCCATTTCCGATATCGGTGACGAGAAAAGAAGAGAATTCCTTGAAAGGATTTTTCTCCATGATTTGAAAAATACTGCCGGAGGATTGCAGGGATTCAGCAGGTTATTAAAGGAGGTGTCTGAAGCTGAGCTGGTGAAATATAAGGACGTGATACAGGACCTTGCCGATAAACTGCTGGAGGAAATCGAGTCTTACAGTCAGCTAACCGAGGCAGAAAACAAACTCATTGAAATTAATCCGGTCGAATTCGGCACGCGCGTCCTCCTGGACAGGATAAGGAATCTGTATATGAACCATGAAGTATCCATGGGCAGGGAGATAAAGGTGGACCATAAGGCCGGGGATTTTGTCATGATATCGGATGAAACCATGATGGGCAGGATTCTGGGCAATATGACAAAGAATGCACTAGAGGCCATTCCAACCGGTAAGACAGTTACTCTATCCTGTAGTCAGGAAGGCGACCGGATCCGTTTTTCAGTACATAATCCCGGAATGATGCCCCGAAGTTCTCAATTGCAGATATTTCAACGGTCGTTTTCCACAAAAGGAAGCGGCAGGGGATTGGGAACCTACAGCATTAAACTGATGAGTGAACAATACCTGACTGGAAAAGTAGGTTTTACCAGCTCCGAAAATGAAGGAACCACATTTTACGGGATCTATCCTGGCACCCTGAACTAGTCATTCCGGGACGAAACCTTTTCGAGTGTCTCTTCTGGTCCGCTGACAAATAGTCCTGAGTTCCTCAACTGAGTCAATCCTTGTATAATCCAGTCAGTTCCTATAAAAGCCAACAGTTTCAGAACAGCTTTTTGCAAATCACTGAGCTCAATATTGGTATTCCCCCCGGGAAAAGATAGCACCATCACCAACTACCCCTCCCATTCCTATGATTGTCTGGTTGTCAAAAACAGAGACCCATGAGCCTTTCCATTGCCCATTTCAGCATAACAATAAATATACAAATCCTACAGCTTGAATTGAACGAAAGAGTAGTCCTATTTGATTTTCTCGGGATTGTTTCACAGTTTTACAAGATCGCCAGAAGGTCTACGGAAATCAATGGTTTCAAATACAGAGGATAAGAAAATACGCTGATGCGATCGACAAAATACGGGCAGACATGGTGGGGTGGCAGATGGCTGCAGGCACTTTCACATATCGACTATTCGAACCGGCTCCCCCGGGGACGGAGCTACGCGAATAAAGGCGCAGTGAAGGATCTCCTGATCTCAAAACAGAGGATTATCGCAAACGTACAGGGCACCCGTGTCAAACCCTACAAAGTGACCGTAGGAATACCGGAATTCACTACAACTCAGAAGGAAACGCTCACCGATGTGATCCTGAACAATCCCCTGCTGCTGTCCAAACTGTTGAACCGCCAGCTGCCTGAAAGCCTCTACACCATGGCAGAGTCGCACTATATCCGGATATTTCCCGGCCGCTGGGACGACCTGGAGATGAAATGCAGCTGTCCGGACTGGGCTGTGCCCTGCAAACACCTGGCAGCGGTAATCAATGTGATTGCCAATGAAATTGATCGCAACCCCTTCCTGATCTTCAAACTCCACGGATACGACATTATCAAAACCCTCCGGAGTCTGGGGATCGAGGCCATCAGTGAGACAGTCTCCATCCCCGATCTTGCCTCCCTGGCTGTGACCGAGCCGGTGGAGCAATACCAGACAGAGAAAACCATGGCTCTGGATGAGATCGATTTTTCAGTCCTGGAGGATATGCGGGAGAAACTGCTCTCCTTACTCACTGAAAAGCCGGTGTTCTATTCGAAGGATTTTAAAGCGGTGCTGGATAAATGCTACAGGAAGACGGCCAGGAAGATCACCAGGGAGAACTTCATGACCAGCGGAATATCACACGTTCCTGATCACCTTGCTTCACACTACGAGAAATATTCGGGTGTGATGATTACCCTGGATGAGTGCAGCCGGCTCACAGACAGCAGTATTCAGGGCGAGCCTGGCGGATCATGGAGGATCGACAGAAGGACCAGCAAAGAGGGTGCCTGGCACTTTCGGGATGGTTCCGATATCCTCCGGTTTATATCAGAGATCGAAGCGAGGCAGGTGAAGCGCCTGTCTCCCGGGCTCACTTACCTCTACATGGTCTATCACTTCAGCCGGAAACTCACGGAGACCTCCTCCTATATCCCCAGGCTGCTCCACATCTCCGACGGCGGGTATACAGTACAGTGGATCCCCGCACTGATGAATCAAAAAATCCATGAGATTTTTCAGAGCCTGGAAGCAGCATTCCCTTCTGCAGAGGAACTCCAGGTGAATGCCGTAGCCTCTCCCAAAAAAGAGCAGCTAAGCAGCCTGGTTTCATTTTTCGTCGCCCGGTTTATCCAGGATGGAATGACCGACAAGCGTGATCCGCGTGACATGGTCTTCCGAATCTTCTTTGAAAACATATCCTTCGCCTTTAATCGTCCCGGAGAGGGTGAGATCCCCTCCTCCATTCAACGGTGGATCGACCGATATTTCATGACACACCAGGCATATACACCGGTTTTTGAGATCTTCGAGAAGGAGGAATCAGGAAGGTTTGGCCTGAAGGTTCTGGTGGAGGACAGCCGACAGCCCCTGAAAGAAGCCCTTCCCCTGAGCGATGTAATGACCCTCCCTGAATACAAGAGCTCCAGGTATGAGGTACTTCGCAGCATCGAACTGCTGACGCCTTCAATGCCCGACCTGGAATTCATCATCTCCACTTCCGGCAGACATATCCCGGTCTATACTCCCAGTGAATTTGCCAGGGTCATGTTCAGCATATTGCCGGCAATCAGGCTCTACGGAATCCGTGTCATGTTACCCGATCAGTTGAAGAGCCTGATCCGCCCCGCCGCCTCGGTGGCACTCTCGGGCGGGGGCAGTGTAAAAAAGGGATCATTCCTGAACCTGGAGAAGATCCTCAGCTTCCAATGGAAGATTGCCCTGGCTGACACGCTGATGGATGCCGAAGAGTTTTTCAGCATGGTAAAGGGGTTATCGGGGATTGTGAAGATCAGGGACCGGTACCTCTACCTGGACACAGCAGAGCTGAAGACACTGATGGAGCAGATGCAGCAGCAGGATGGGAAAATGGGACGCGATCAACTACTACAGGCTGCCTTTACCGGCGAGCTCAATGGAGAGAAAGTGAGCATAGACAAGGCCACCAGAGAGCTGATCGACGAGTTGCTGAGGGTGGAACAGACTGATCTTCCGACAGGGCTCGAGGCTACCTTGCGGCCCTACCAGCAAAGGGGTTTCGACTGGTTGTACAAGAATGCTACTCTCGGTTTTGGAAGCATCATCGCCGACGACATGGGATTGGGAAAAACCCTGCAGGTGATTGTGCTGTTGCTGAAACTGAAAGAGGAGGGCGCGCTTGATTCCCGACAGGCACTGATCGTTGTCCCCACCACCCTGCTTACCAACTGGAAGAAAGAATTTGAAAAGTTTGCTCCGGGTATCACCCATGCACTATTTCACGGGCCAAACCGGACCCTGGATGATGAGGCCGATGTAATCCTGAGCAGTTACGGAGTCGTGCGCAGCGACCAGGAACAGCTCTCGAAGAAAAGATGGACGGCCCTGATCATCGATGAGGCACAGAACATCAAGAACGTGGATGCCGCACAGACCAGGGCGGTGAAGACCCTGAAATCGAATATCCGCGTAGCCATGAGTGGCACTCCGGTGGAGAACCGGCTGTCGGAGTACTGGAGCATCTTCGACTTCATCTACAAAGGATACATGGGCAATCTGAAAAAATTCACAAAAGAGTATGCATATCCCATAGAGGTAAACCGGAACAAGAAACGACTCGACCGTTTTCTGAAAATCACAGCCCCCTTCATCCTGCGACGGCTCAAAACAGACAAATCAATTATTAGCGATCTGCCCGATAAGATCGAAAACGATTACATGGCCACACTTGTAAAGGAACAGGGGGCACTCTACCAGGGCGTGTTAAATACTCTGATGAGTGATATCGAAGAGATCGAGCCGGATGAGAAAGAGTCGGGTATCAAGCGACGGGGTATGGTACTCAAACTGATCATGGCCCTGAAGCAGGTCTGCAACCACCCCTCACAGTACCTCAAGAAAAGTGATGCTTCACCAGAATTGTCGGGTAAGGCAGGAATGCTGCTCGACATGCTTGAAAATATCCTGGAGAATAATGAAAAGGTATTGATATTCACCCAGTTCAGAGAGATGGGGAAGATCCTTCAGCAGATGATACAGGATCGCTTCGGCAGCGAGAGCATGTTCCTTCATGGCGGATGCACCCGGAAGAGTCGCGATGAGATGGTAGAGCGCTTTCAAAATGACGCCCGGGAGAAGATCTTTTTACTATCCATCAAGGCCGGGGGGACCGGACTCAACCTGACAGCGGCAAGCCATGTGATCCACTACGACCTGTGGTGGAACCCGGCTGTGGAAACCCAGGCCACCGACCGCGCATACCGAATCGGGCAAAACAAAAATGTGATGGTATACCGCCTTATTACTATAGGTACCTTTGAGGAGAAAATCAATGCCATGCTGAAGGAGAAGAAAGAGCTGGCCGATCTGACCGTTTCTGCGGGTGAAAAATGGGTGGGTGAGCTCTCGAACCGTGACCTGAAAGCGATGTTTTCAATCACATAAACATTCAGAACTCCTGGTCTGAATCTAATATCTGCCGGAGATCATGGAGTCGATGGCTTCATCCATCTCAGGCATCTCATCCACCTGGTACATCAGGCAGCCGGCAGACTCCATTACTGTATCCAGCAGTATGAGAAGCAGATCAGACCGGATCTCGATCAAAGCAGGCCTGTGTCCTAGTTTAAGTATCTCCTCAACAACTTTTTGCGGCACAGACTCATACATGGACTTTAAATCGGGCACCGGTGAGAGGATGGAGCTTGAAAGAATCATGCCATTGTACTTATCCATCAGGAGCAGTACAAATGGAAAATACGCTTTGCTGCCCTTCTCCCTGACCGGAGCAGGGAGCAAGATGAGATCGATCTGCAGCTCCTGGCTGGCCTCGGGAAGACTGGAAAGCGCCGCTCTGTCATCATCGGATATGATCACCGAGTATGAGCTCGTGCCCCAATCGGGATCCAACAACAAATACTGTTCCTTCCACCTGAATTTGGGTCCTTTACCCGAGGGGACCCTGACCGGGTAGCATTCTTCCGGGGGGTCCTCTAAATCCCCATTCAGCACAACAAGGACCTGTTGCATCACCAGGAAAAGCTCCACCAGGCTTTCCCTGCCGGGGTACACAGGCATATAACCCGGAACAATTTCTTCAATTTGCGGCCAGTTCCCCTTTCCCCGGAAGCGGACCCCGGATTTCTTTATAGCTGCCAGGTCCTCCTTCCCAACTTCCTCCCGGTCTGTAAAGGAGAGCATCATTTGCGGAATGCACAACATTCCCCCGGGCATTGTGGATATCCGCATCATGCTCTCTGATGTGTATCCCTGATGGGTCAGACGCTCTACTTCCTCGCGAAATTCCAGAAAGCCCATAAGCCCCTCGTAGCCTTTATAAAAGGCAAGAGACGGGAACTCCTCGTCAGCTCCCATCACAGAGACAAAATAGACAAGATCCGATCCGGGCACCTGTACTCCGAATACCTCATCCTCGAAGATGTATTCCCAGGGTGCCTCACTGCAGATGTCCCTGGCCATCATATACAGGTGAAGGTTAAACAGAAGCTTATCGTCTTTACTCAGAAGGCGAAGACCCTCCCCGGATAGGGCAGGCAAAGGTTCTGTAATTACCTTCTGCTTTACGGCTGCCTTTTTTCCTGAGGCCCCCATTTTCTCTGAAACCTTTGGTCCCGGACCTGGTATGCGGCCCATGCTTTCCAATACCGATTCCACAACACTATATGCTGTCTCGGGATCCACACCGGTTTTCAGGGCGGCCTGATCAATATCGGGCGATCGCCCCTCATTGAGTTCGGGCATGACCAGGGCGATAAAGGCATTGATTTTCTCCATCATTTCATCCTCCTCAGGATCAGTCTCTTCCTGAAACATGTCCAGGTATTCATTAAGGACCACTTTCTTTTTCAGGATCTTGTCGACAATGCTTACCATAGACAGGTTAATCTGCAGATAGGGTTCAGTCGGGTATTCATAACCAAAAGCATTGAATGCCTTCACCAGTGCTTCGAACCCCCGTTGGGTCATGGCGAAGAACAGCAAGATATGCTTTCCCTCGTCGAAATAAATCTGGGCAAAGTGAGGGTGCTCTTCCCACTGTTTATTGGTGATCCGGTACACCCCGCTTTCGTACTCGGTCCTGAACTCTTTCTTCAGCCGGGCTGTATCCAGCTTATCCATATCAAATTCGGACAGCAGGTACAGTAGCTGATCTTCTTTATTGAAGTTCATGGGCAAGGTCGACCCCGAGATCAGCATCATATAGGGCACAGGGTCCAGCTCCACATGGGCCGCAACTTCCTCATAGTCCTCCAGACCGGGATTCAGCTCAGTGGCATAGAACCAGATGTCGCCCACTTCAAAACTATTATAATAGACAATCGGACCATAGCTCTGCCAGCAGAAGCCATTGAATCCAACAAGGTTAAACCAGAGAGCCGGATTGCCAGATTCCCTGATATCACTTATCCCGGGCGAATGAAGCAGGTATTGCTTCCCGGTCAACACATCCTCCATGAAATAGAAATCCGCTGCCGGCTCATCCACGGTCACACTGAAACTAAAGCGCCATGGCATTTTTCCAGCCTGTTCAAGGTAATCACGCTCCTCCCCCTTAAAACGACCAAGGGCTGGATGCTTCAAAAACTTCCCCAGCAGTCCGTCCTTCCTGAATACCCTGTGAGCCAGGTACTGGCTCTTCAGCATATTTACATTCTCCCTGCCCAGCTGCTTGCCCACATGGCGAAAACGGTCAAAATGCTGCTCCATTTTCTTCTCCATTCCCTGGTGCCCTGCCGCATAATTGATCAGAAAATCATCCACCACATGCTTGGAAATCCTACTGGAAAGTTTGCAAAACCTTCTGAGTTCTTCGTATTCCATCGGGTGCATCTCTGCCGAAGGCACTGGAAATTGTTTCTTTGTCATGTGTTCTTATTATTCTGGCTTGATTAATTCACTTAAGTTGACATGATATGTATCCCAGGCGAAAACTATTTATAATTTTCAAGTACACTATTTTTGGAACAAACCCGATTCCCCTGGGTTTCCAAATTCGGATATTCAAAAATACTCATTTATTCGTATCTGTCAGATATGTGCCATTTTGCATATTGGTTGAACGGAGGAATTAAGCGGCTGGTTTCCACGTCCGGTTTAATGATTTGTTGGACAGCTTCTACTATTCTATAAAATTCCTGAATCTGTCTGGCCCATTGATAGCAACTCGAAGAATCATGGGTCGGAAATCAAATTTTAACTCCAAGTACAGTGATGTCATCAACCTGCTCGCAATTGGATTCGAGCTTCCAGTCATTCAGCCTTTTCAGGAGCAGGTTCTTCTGCTGCCTCAAAGGTTTCGTGTGGATCTCATGCAATAACTCACGAAATTGCCTAATCATAAACTTCTTGTCTCGCGGTCCCCCGAACTGATCCTGGAACCCGTCTGAGAAAGTATAGAGAACATCGCCGGCATGCAGCTTCATCTGATGTCTCGTGAAGGGGGTTTGCA
>JAAEOI010000476.1 GCA_024244665.1 Bacteroidota bacterium
AAAGTCCGCTGGCCGGGAAGAAGAGTGCTGCATTTACCACCTCATGCCTGGCCAGCTGGGATACAATTAAACCAATGGCAACGGCTCCACAAAGCATGGAAAAGGCTGCAGTCAGCTTCCTGCGCCTGTGTCCCCTGTGCATGGTGCCAGTCCGGGCAGAATTCCGGGTGGAAGTCCGGGCAGAATTCCGGGTAAAAGTCCGGGTGGCTATTTTATGAGTGCTGATCAGTTGTCTGAGCCTGCGGTTAAGAGGAAACCAAAAGGAGAGCAGGGCTATGAATATCGTGATAAGCATTCCGGAGACCAGGCTGGATGCCTTCACCTCAACATGCATCATTTCCGTTCGCACCACATCTCGCCAGATACCATTAAGGGCATGAAATACCAGTCGGTTGTAGACAACTGCCAGCAACAATCCGGCCGCGGCACCTGTCAGAGCCACAATCATGCTTTCCATAAACATCATCCTGCGGATCATCTTTGCCGGCAGCCCCAGGGTCACCAGGATTCCCAGCTGCTCCTCCCGGCTCTCCAGGTTCAACAGGAAAAGAAGTATGGTCAGCATTACTCCGGCCAATAGCAGGAAAAAACTGAGTCCGCCAAACAGCTGACTGAAGTCAACCCCGTTCCCTGCAGCCTCTTCTCCCTTTGCCCGGGTAGACTCCATTGTAAATCCAAGCATGGCTGGCTCAATTCCCCGGAGCAGGGCAGCCTCCAGGGCAGCAATATCAGCATGAGATCCTGAAATATCCCCATTCGGGTCATCGGCCTGGGATCCGGAAATATCGGCCTGAGACCCGGAAATATCGGCCTGGGACCCGGAATTATTGGCCTGGGACCCGGAAATACCGGCCTGAGCCCCGGAAGTACCGTACCGGAATGATGTGTAGACCCCAAAGCGGTTCTGCCACATCTCCGTTCCACGTGTAAGCGAAACAAAGGCCTTGGGGATTCCGCCATGGAGATCCCAGTAATCCTCATCCTCATCCCTGATACTTTCCAGTTCAATGGGCACACCGGTATCCCAGTCCCTGCAATTACCTGCGTCGGAGAGGCCGGGAAGATCGGGCATCAATGTGGCATCTCCGTACCTGCCCTCCATGGGGACAATTTCTTTGACTACGAAGGCTGAGCTGACCTCCTTCAACTCACGGAGCGGTCCCACCTCAAACCAGGACATCCGTATGCTGTCACCCGGTCCGGCATCCAGGTCATCGGCCAGCCACCTGTTAATGATAATCTCATTTATTCCCAGCCGGTCTGACGGGAGGGTCGAAACAAAGGAGTAGGGAGTGCTCCGGTCCCCCGACTGAAATTTATTGATGAAATAGGTGATAATCCCCTCAGCCGGTACAGCTGTGGCATCCGGTGCACCGGCCATGCCCGCCCTTAACAGGGGCTCTGACAGGTTCTCATCTATAAATACCCGATCACTGGTAATCTGCAGCTGTTTCGTCTCTTCCAGCAGGGCAATCGTCAACCCGGCATCGGCTGCGGAGAAGGAGCGGTCCACCACATCCATGATCTCCCGGGAATCCCGGTTAGCCGCATCCATAATCAGCATCACATTTGCCCTCCCCTGGAAGTCCATCAACTCCTGCAATCTTGACCGGGCCATGAAAACGTTAAAGGGTGCTGTCTGGGATACCTTCAGGTTAAACCTCCCCAGTCGCTCCTCGCCCACAAGCTCTCTGATCACTGCCCTTACCGATACCATGACCTCCGCATCGGAGACGAAAGGTGCATTCAGCGGGATCAGGCTGGCCTTCTCAATCCGCAGGAGCAGTTCATCACCGACCGATTTATTGAGCCGGTCGGCAAGGTTCCGGCTGATGATAATGCTATCCCCGGAAAGGGAACTGTAGACCCCGCTGAGCCCGGCCATACTATCAAAGTTATCATCCACCCCAAGAACCTGGATGTGGTTTATGCGCAGCTGCCCGCCCTCACCAATGGCACTCCCCTCCTGCAACAGCATGGAAGAGACAGGAAGTTTCAGATCTTCTGAAACCCTTTCAGCAAGTCCGTCGGTAAAATAGCGATCCCCTGCCCTTAAAACATGGGTGATCCCGCCAAGCCGCTGTTCCACAATACGGTTCAGGCTGTATTGAACGGAGTCGCCCACCAGAAGGGCACCCGTAATCACCGCTCCACTGATGGCCACCCCCAGGGCAAGCAGCAGGTGCTTTCGCCGGTAATGAATAAGGTTGTTTCGTATGAATCTCCAGGTATTCATGGTCAGATCTCCCGGTATTATCTATTCTGAAGAGCACCACCGGTGAGTTCCAGGGTCCGGCCCATTCGTCCCGCCAGCTGGGTGGAGTGTGTCACCAGCAAAAGGGTAAGCCCATCCTCCCGGTTCAGTTCAAGAAGCAGGTCTGCCAGGGTATCCACACTCTCCCTGTCCAGTGCCCCGGTGGGTTCATCAGCCAGTAAGAGCGAAGGCGAGTTAATCATGGCCCTGACCACTGCGGCACGCTGGCACTCTCCCCCCGATAATTTCCCGGGCAGTTTATCACGGTAATCCCAGATCCCAACCCGCTTCATCAGGGCTTCGGCCCGCTCAGCCTTCTCGTTTCGTCCCTCTTTACTGACCAGTGTAGGAACCAGTACGTTCTCCAGAAGGGTGCATTGGGGCAACAGGTGATGAAACTGAAACACAAAACCAATATTCCTGTTCCTGTAACGATCCATCTCCTCACGGGAGAAGCCGGTAATTGCCTGTCCCTTGAAATGAACCGCCCCCTCATCGGGATGGTCCAGTCCGCCGATCAGGTTCAGCAGTGTTGTCTTCCCCGATCCGGAAGGCCCAAGTATGGCTACCTGTTCACCCTCCTCCACATCCAGGGAGAGCTTCTCCAGGACCAGCTGGTGGGAGGGATCTCCGGGCACCCCGAATCCCTTGGTAATATTTTTCAGTGACAGCAACATATCATCTCCTTTAAGGACTTTATGACTTTACTACGCTCTTCAATTCCGCCTCAGGTCGTGTGCTTACAGACTCAATTGCTTCCTTATAAACCTTAACCATCCTCTCTGCCTGCACATCGATATGGAAATGCTTCTCCACTCCGGTCTTGCCATTACGGCTGAGCCTGTCCTGTCCGGCAGGATCGGACAACAGCTTTTCAAGGGCCAGTGATAGCTCTTCCGGAGTGTTATTTTCATACAGCACACCCCCTTTCGTTAAACGGATAATCTCAGGGAACGCACCCAGCGCGGGCTGCACCACAGGCACACCCGACACCATGCACTCCAGGAGGTAGATTCCGAATGCCTCACCATTACGTACCGGTACAGATACCATTGAAACTTTCTCGAGGAACTCCCTCAGGCCCTTCTCTTCAAAGTCCTCATGAAACTCCACCTTGCTGTTGAGTCCGCTCTCCCGGATCTTTTTCCTTGCATCATGCAGGAATTTCCGGTCATCCCCGGTGGAGCCACCGGTGAGCAGAAGCTTCACATCATCAAAACCCTCTTTCTGCTTCAGCAGGATAAAAGCATCCAGCAGAATATCCATCCCGTTTCCATGACACATGCGGGAGATATATCCTATGTTCCGGTCTTTCTCTGCAACAGGCTTAAAGTGGTAGTCTGCCGGGTCAACCCCGATATGCACCGACTTCAGTTTTGATTCGGGGAGGTTCATCTTCCTCTTCATAAGCCCTGCATAGAAATCACTCACCGAAATGAAGGCCGTCACATCCCCTGCCTTCCTTGACATCAGTTTCCAAACGGTTTCAGCCGCAGAGGGCTTCATCACATCCACCCATACATCCTCATCCTGCAAGGAGCACACCACAGGCACACTGAGCCTCTGGGATAACTGCTGAGCCAGTCCCAACAGAAGTGCATTTGACAGGTGGATCACATCCGGATTGCAGTTCTCCACGATCCAGTCGACCATGCGCTGCAGCTCATCTTTCTGCTGCCCCTCCTCACCCAGCAGCATGGAAACGGTCATCTCTTCCAGACCCTTGGCCCTGGTGGAGCCTGCAAATTTGGATGCCAGCTTCAGCATCGGTTTTGAATTCAGGGCACGGTCCACCCAGCCGGGGGCCTTCCTGAAGATGGGGAACAGCTGCTTCATATAGATACTGATGGCCCCGTAAAAAACCGGGATCTCCCTGCTCAGGTCGTGCTCATCCGCGAAAAGAGGAAGGTACATGGGCAATTTGACCACATAGTGATCCGATTTACGAAGTGCCTCCACATACTTGGAGTCCCGCAGGCAGTTACCACAATAAAAGCTCCCCCCCGATCCGGGGATGATATGCATTATTCTCATAGAGTTATTTTTTTCCAAAACAATAGATTCTTCCGTCATCGCCTGCAACATACAGGCGTCCATCTGTTACCGCAGGATTTGAGTGCACAGGTGTACCAAGTTCGTAGCTCCATAAGGGCTTACCCGACTTCCTGTCCAGTAAAAACAGGTCACCCCTCATATTTGCTGTCAACAGGCGGTCACCCACCACCACCGGTGAGGCATCCACCCTGTTCCCTGTATTGTACTTCCAAACCAATTCCCCGCCCTTTTTGTTCAGGCAGTACATGAACTTATCCCGGCTCCCAATATAGACGTGATTACCCTGTACGGCCGGCGAACCGATAAAGGGAAGATTCGCCTCCTTATTCTCAAAGGTCCACGCCACCTTCTGTGCCTTCAGATCGATGGCCGAAAAGCGGCCGTCATAATCCCCCACAAAAGCCAGGTCTCCGTCAATACAGGACGAACTGGCCACATAGGTCGATATCTCCACACTGAAACGGGCCCTGCCCTCCAATACATCCACCCCGTGAATGAATCCGTCACAGCCCCCGAAGATAGCCATCCCATCATATATGGCACAGGTTCCGTTGATAAAGTTGTCGGTTTCATATTTCCAGAGCCCCTTCCCCGTGGAGGGATCTACCCCGTGCAGGTAATAATCATAACTACCCACCATCAGAACCTCTTTTGCTCCCTTCCTGAAATAGGTGGGTGCCCCCATGATCTGGTTCTCACAGCTATAGGTCCACCGGATATTACCACTCTCCGGATCGATGGCAAAGAGTGTACCGTCAAGGTTCCCTGCATATACCATCCCGTCTACAATCACTGCAGGTGCCTCAATGCTGTTCTCTGTAACAATTTTCCATTTCAGGGTACCGTCTGTATTGATCCCATAAAGCTGTCCGCTCACCGTTCCCACCACGATGACCCCATTGCACACCACCGGGGCCGCCTTAATGCCCTCACCGGTGTCAAAATTCCACAACAAAACCGGCTGATCTTGCAGGGAGGCCCTGCTCACACCGGTCAGCTTCTCATCCCCGCGGAAGTTCCCCCAGCAATCGCCCGACTGGGCCCGGAGCAGCGATCCGGCAGTCATAAATATCAAAACTGTCAGCCCTGCAAAAAGGCTGATCCGGAACCCTGGTATCATTCTACTGTATTTTACGCTTCTCATAAAATCTTCAGGTAACTTTCGGGTGTCATCACACCCAGTTCACTATTCACATAATCCTTCACATTGCGTGTGAGAATTACATTGATCTTTCCGGATGCAGCTGCGCCCCTTTTGACTGGCAAAATACTTGGCCTTCCCAATGGTCTCCTTATCAATGGTCAATGAAAGCTTCGTATTCACAGTGTAAAGATAATCAAACCACCCTATACGTGTATAAAACTTCGATAGTATACGTGCTGTATATTGGAGTACTTTTGCAAACGAATTATTATGCTATCAGAACCTAAAGCCGATATTAAGGCCGGGCTCAAATAAGAAATAGTTTGGTGTTCCTTTATCTATTTCTGCGAAAGATGGAGGAATATTGGTATTCACGGGCCAATAGTTGCATACAAGAGAAGGCTCAAGGAATACGCGTTTATTAAAGAATTCAAAGCGGTAACCCAGTCGGAGCTGAAGATACAACTGAAAACCTTTTTGAATCTTTTCATCTTCTGTATCAAAGTATTGCAGGAGAAAAGGGGTTGCCTGCACCGTGGTAAATAAATTCTTCCAGTGGAAGCGCTGATAACCCACTCCAACACCGTAAGCAACAACCTTACCCGGGTAAAATTCTTCAGATTTTCCATATGTGCCTATAGGTTCATAATATGTCCAGGTTTTAGCCTGGGTAATAATAGCGTCTTTTGGAGTAAACCGGTAACTGTAGTTAATTTGATAAAATGCGGCGGGATCAGGAAAAAAATTCATGATCATGAAAAGCGATATTCCAATGGCATGTGGCCTATCAATAAGCTGTTGTTCCGTTTGAACCGATACTGAATCTGTTTGAGTGTCGCCCTGGCTAAAAGCCATTGTTGAAATCATGGCAATCACAATTGTTGTTATTAGAAACTTTTTCATGGTTTTGTATTTCATTATTTAGTCGATTACTATCTGTTTTCTTCTGATGGATTAACTGAAATAAGCTTCAGATTTATATCTCTGATCAGATTTAGAATTCCGTGTATGGATGCATCATCTTTAATACTTCCTGAAAGGATGGTATTTTCTCCCTCATACTTAATCTCCAAACCGTCAAACCAATCTTTCCATTTTTTATCAAGATGTCCTTCTACTTTTATTTCAATTATTCCTTTCATAATTTTGTGCAATTAATCTCAAATCAAAAGTAGGGCTCGCCATTCAATAAAAAATCACTCCT
Organism: Bacteroidota bacterium; assembly: GCA_024244665.1. The sequence goes on from JAAEOI010000476.1 coordinate 6,658, forward strand.
TAGAGCGATTTTGAGGGGTATTTTTAATCAGGATAATTACAGGAAACTCAATTACAGGAAACTCAATGATGAAGAAAATGATCTGCAGGTGATTTTATATTATTCCCAGCTCTTTTGCTTTTGTAACAGCTTTTGAACGGCTTTCTACTTCTAACTTCACAAGGATATTTTTAACATGCGTTTTTACCGTATGAATAGAAATGAATAATTGGTCTGCTACTTCCTGGTTGATGTAATTCTTAGCAATAAGAATCAGGACATCTAACTCACGAGCACTAAGACCTGATTCTGCGCTGTTTTTTCTGGATGTTTCTTTTCTTTCTATCGCAAGCTTAAGCCTATTAATAAACTTTAATGGAATTCTGTTTTTTGTTGATGCTTGTATTTTATAAACTTCCTTTAATAAATCAGTCGTATATGCTATGTCAAAAAGAAAGTAGTTTAGTAAATTTTCATTCGCGGCAAATTCCATGGCTTCAATCAAGCTCGCTACAGCCTTTTCCCAGGAACCGGTCATTTTATTCATGATGGCAAATAAAATTTTAATCTGAACAAGCGATTCAATTCTTTTACTACTATATGCTAGGTTATATAAATCAGTTATCATGGATTATGCTTCATCTAACTTATTTTGAGTAATCAATAAACTAGCAAAATTTATATAGGAGTGTTCATTTTGATACGAGATCTTCTCATTAATACCTAATCCACATTCTTTTATAAAATCATTTGCCTTATCAAGTTGCTCCGATTCAATTAGTAAATATATCTTCCAGCCTACATAGGTTGTGATGATATAGGGTGAGATTTTATTTTGTTCCAAAACAACTTCCAATTCACCTAATTTATTCAAGGCTCCAACTCTGTTTTCGTGGGCATGTAAAATATATGAGTACGCCAGTAATGCGATTATTCTTTGCGTGATATTCTTTTCATTTTTACATAATTCGTAAGCAGTTTTTACACTTTCTAATGCTTTATCAAAGTCAGCCCACAAACATTCGGTAACTGACATCATAGTAAATAATCCAGCAAAGGCCCACTCTGCTTTTGCAATCTGCGAATATCCTTTTTCGTTCATAAAATCCAAAAGATCGGAACAACGCTTATACGAGGATTTATACTGACCAAAGATTGACTCATGATGGGCTAAAGAGGTAGCTGCAGATGAAATAAGATAGATATTGTCAGATCTCTTTCCGTATTCCACGGCAACGTTTAATGCTTCTACTCCCTGCTTGACATTTCCTTTATTCAATTCTGCACCACCTCTGGAATTCCATGCCCAGCCCAGCCATAAGGGATCATCATCGGAAAGATTTTCCATGGCAGTCTGGCAATAAGCTAATATTTTATCTGGTTGCTGCTGATTCAAATATGAATGGGCAAGGGCAACCGAAATTTTTCCGGATAGTTTTATATAATTCTTAAGCTCATGCTCTGCCAATTCTATATCTGAAATTTTTTCATTGATTATTTTTTGAGCAGATTCTAAAAGAGGTTCAGCATTTTCAAATTGTCCGATATTGACTAATATCCATGAATAATATAAACAAAACTCAGGATGGTTCTTTATTACTTCATCCGGGATCAAATTACCATAGTTTAGAATAGCAGAATGCAGGCCGTTCTTCCACATATTCTCAATTACTTCTTCAAGTAATTGAATGCTTTTTACGTAATCTTTAATGACTAAAGTATGTTCTATTGCTAAATCATACATCTCATTATCTACGAACCACTTACTGGCTTTTTCATGAAGATCTTCAACCAGGGTTTTGTCATTTAGTAAAAGCCTTTGTTTTAATAAATCAGCAAAAAGATGATGATATCTGTACCAATGTCGATCTGTATCCAATGGAATAACAAACATGCCGTTTTTTTCCAGTTCCTCAAGAACTTCCTGACTGTCAGTTCTGTTTAGGACTGAATTACATAAAGGAGCAGAGATTTGCTCTAATATTGAGGTCTGTAATAGAAACTCTTGTACATAATCAGGCTGGATTTTCAGAACCTCCTCAATAAGGTAATCCATAATAAATCTATTATCTCCTGTTAATGCGTCAATAAATTCTGTTACATTTTCAGGATCCGGAATTGATAATGCGGTCAGGTGTAATCCCGCTATCCAGCCTTCAGTCTTGTTTTCAAGTTTATGGCTATCCTCAATGGATAGTTTTATTTTTAGTTTTATATTAAACAGCGTGGAAATTTCGTTTACCGAAAAACTCAAGTCTGAGGATCTTAACTCTACCAACTGATGTCGACTTCTTAATCGAGCAAGAGGTAAAGCAGGATCAGATCGCGTTAATATTACTACATGGGTATTGTTTGGTATGTTTTCTATTAAATAAGCTACCAATTGAAAAATCCTGGTGTTATCTATTAAATGAAAGTCGTCAAGAACTAATAAGAAGTCTTTTCTTATTTGAATAATCTCATTTATCAGAAGATTAATAACTGACTCGGTATTTGGCGTATTTGGAGATTTTAATAATTCTAAAGCACTTTGTCCAAACTCCTTTTTAACTCCTTGAATTGCTAAAATTATATAGCTTAAGAAATCAACCGGGTCATTATCTCCTTTGTTAAGTGAAAACCACGCGGTAGGAATTTCTTCTTTGTTTATCCATTCACTAAGAAGGGTTGTTTTACCAAATCCTGCCGGTGCTGAAATAAGGACTAATTTACTCTTTAGCCCCTGGTTTAATTTACTGCTAAGATTGTCACGTTGTACTAAGTTCGTACCAGGAGAAGGAATATGTATTTTTGTTAAAAGCACGACTGCAAATTACTGGATTTTTTGTTCAGCGTTAGATTTCTCATTTTGGCTTATGCCTAACATTCCCTATATGGTTTCGTAGCTCCCTCGCAGGTTAGCTATGAAACCATTCACATTGTTATGCATAATTTTATCGAATACCGTAAATCCTATTTAGATTTCTTTAACCGCTTCTCCGCTTTTTTTTCTTTTGGAGTTTTAGCGGCTTCTTTTTTAACGTTCTTCTTTGCGTCATGACCTTTTCCCATGATATTTTCTTTTAAATGTTCGTTATTCGTTATTCTAATACAGATGCATCTCCTTTAGTCCTGATAAGAAATTCTATTCTTAAAAATCTGTATGTAAATTAAGTACAATTTATGAATAAAAGAATATAGTCCAGTAGCAGTTCGATATTGTGAAACCCTATTCCTACCTTTTCACAAACAATCGACCTGGTTGACTTTCCTGCTAATCGCTCCTGTGGGACAGGCCTCTGCAACCTCATCCGCTACCTTTTTCAGGGCGTTCCCCAGCGATTCGTTAAAGGGAACATCAACAACTACATCAAATCCCCTTCCAACAAATGTAAAACCAAACTCCTCGCTGTACTTTTCCGTGATCCTTACGCAGAGTCCGCACTTGATGCATTTGGAGGGTTCATGGATCACATAGTCGTGCTGGTCGGACTTCCTGCAAAGTTCACGCTCATCCGATTTAAATCGTTTCTGATCGGCCCCATAGTGGTCTGAGTAGATCCGGAGCTTGCAATTCTTCAGTTCGCGGCAATCGCAATGCAGGCACCGTTCCGCCTCCTTCATCACCTGATCTCTGTCAAACCCGTCTACCACTCTTGCCGGCTCTATCCTGTTGCCGGCCACAGACTCCTTCAGGTACTCTGCAAATTCGGCCTGGGCCAGCTTACCAAACCGGGAGTTGAACATAAACTTCTCCCCTGATACCGGCTCACCCCTGAGCAACTGGTCTATGCTGAACGCTGCCTCCTTGCCCTGTCCCAGGGCCCTGATAGCCATCCGGGAAGGTTTCAGCGCACTGCCCACCACAAAAACAGTGGTCTCTCCAACCCTGTAACTCTTTCCTCCGGCTTCCACCCCTTTAGGGTGCATGGGGAGACCCCATCCTTCAATACCGCTTTCACCCTTTCCCACGGCTACAACCACGGCATCACTACCGGCAGCAATCTTCCTGAATCCGGCCTCATCCAATTCAAGCCCCAGGCTGAAACTCACACCAGCCTGTTTAATCAGTTCTACCTCCTTCTCCAGCACCCCGGGAGGAAGCTCCTCCTCCTCAACACCCAGCAAAGAACCACCGGCACGGTCATGACGATCGGTCACTGTTACACCATGTCCTTTCAGAGCAAGGTGGTACGCAGCAGCCAGTCCGGCCGGACCGGCCCCGATTACGGCAACGCTTTTACCGCTGGATGGTGCTTTTGGTGGGATCCATGATTCATCCAGTTCCAGGTCATAATCCCCTGCATATCGCTTCAGCAGACAGATGGAGACAGGTTCATCGATGGATTTTCTGCGGCAGGCTCCTTCGCAGGGGGCAGAACAGATCCGGCCCAGTACTGAGGGCAGGGCGATGTCCTTTTTCACGACTCTATGTGCTTCCGCGAATTCCCCCCTGGCCAGCAGGCGGTTCATCAGCGGAATATCCATGTGGGCCGGGCAGGTCAACTGGCAGGGAGCCTCACAATCGCCCACATGTTCACTGAGCAGCAGTTCCAGAGCAGTTTTCCTGGCCAGCAGAATCTCATCATCTCGGCTGACTATATCCATGTCCTCCTCCACCACCAGGGAGCAGGAAGGAAGCATTTTCCCGCTTTTGCGGTCCTTCACCAAACAAACCATGCAGGATGAGAAATGGGGCAATCCTTTGAGATAGCACATGGAGGGTACCTCCACCCCCGCCTCCCGGATCACCTCCAGCAGCAAAGCACCCTTCTGTGCCTCAATTTCCCTGTTATCAATTCTCAACCTTACCATACTACCTAACTTCAAACTTCTTAACTATCTAACTGCCTGGCCGCTTCGCTGTTACGCCGCTCTGCTGCCCAACTACTTAACTGCCCAACTACCGAACTACCCAGCTACTGAACTACCCAACTACCGAACTACCCGGCTACCGAACTACCCAACTACCGCGTGATTACTGCATCCTCAGGGCAAACCTGCCTGCAGCCATCGCACTTGATACATAACTCGTTATCCACCACATGTTTTTCATGGGGTTTAAAAGCGATGGCATCCACCGGGCAATCCTGCGCACAGAGTGTACAGCCGATGCAATCGTCGGTAATCTCATACTTTATCAGCTCCTGGCATTTTCCGGCCGGGCACTCACCCCGGATGTGCGCCTCATACTCTTCCCTGAAATATTTCAGGGTGGAGAGGATGGGATTGGGTGCTGTACCGCAAAGTGCACACAGGCTCCCTTTTTTGGTCCAGTCCGCCAGATGCTCCAGGTTCTCGAGGTCCTTTTCGGTCCCCTTCCCATCTGTAATACGCTCCAGTATTTCCAGCATCCGCTTGGTTCCGATCCGTCCGAAGCTGCACTTTCCGCAGGCCTCATTCTGGGTAAAGGTGAGAAAGTACCGGGCGATATCCACCATACAGTCGGTATCATCAAGCACCACCAGTCCACCCGAGCCCATCATGGCCCCCACCTCCTTAAGCGATTCGAAATCGATGGGAGTATCGGCCAACCTTTCGGGTACACATCCGCCCGAAGGACCGCCTATCTGAACCGCCTTAAATTTCCGGCTGTTGGCCACACCGCCTCCTATCTCCTCCACAACCTCACGGATGGTCATTCCCATGGGCACCTCGATGAGTCCTCCCCGGGCCACCTTCCCCGCCAGGGCAAATACTTTTGTCCCCCGTGACGATTCGGTTCCAATGCGGTTAAAGGAGGCAGCCCTGTTTTTCAGTATGTAGGCGATCTGCGCAAAAGTCTCAGTGTTGTTCACTAGTGTGGGTTTCCCCCATAATCCCTTCACTGCGGGAAAGGGCGGTCGAATTCTCGGAAATCCCCTTCGTCCTTCGATAGACTCCATCAGGGCAGTCTCCTCACCACAAACAAATGCACCGGCTCCCTGGTAAACAGAGAGATCAAAATTGAATCCGGTTCCCATGATATCCTTCCCCAGGTAGCCCTGCTCCCTGCAAATCTCCAGCGCCTGCTGCACCCGGGTTACGGCCAGCGGGTATTCGGCACGGATGTAGAGGATCCCCTCAGCAGCTCCCACTGCATAGCCCGCAGCTATCAGTCCTTCTACGATCCTGTATGGATAGGACTCCAGCAACATGCGGTCCATGAATGCACCGGGATCGCCTTCGTCGCCATTGCAGATAATATATTTTGTTTCGCTGCCGGAATCTGCCACCATCTGCCACTTTTTCCCTGTAAGGAAACCACCCCCTCCCCGGCCGCGGATGCCACTCTCCAGAATCTCATCCACCACCTGTTGCGGGCTCATCTCCTTCAGCACCCTTGAGAGCCCCCGGAAACCGTTGCGGGACTTATACTCCTCCACATCGATGGGATTGATAACGCCCCTGAACTCGGTGGCCATGGGGATCTGTTTATCCAGGAAGAGTGAAACATGCTTCTCCCTGACATCCAGGGAATAGCGGTCCACACCCTCCCAGCGGCTGTCGTCCCGAAGCGAATCTGCAGCATTCAGGAGGCTGTTTGTGAGCCTCCTCACAAGGCTATGGGGCTGAAAATGCTGGTCCACAATCTGGTCCACATCGGCCGCATTCACCTTTGAATACAGGGTCGGTTCGCCTTCGGTGGGAACGATCTCCACAAGAGGCACCTGGTGGCACATGCCTACGCAACCCACATGTTTAAGCTTCACATTCAATCCCTTCCGATCAATGGTATCCTTCACCGCATCCCTGATCTCATCGCTTCCGCTGGCCACGCAACAAGAGCCGAGCCCGATGCGGATCTCCCCTTTCACTTCACCGCCACCAGCATATTTAAATTTTCTCTTTTTTGAGCTGCCCTCCTGGCTCTCAAAATCAGTCAGGACCGATGCAACCTTGGAGGTACTCACATGACCATAGGTGACCTCATCAATCTGCACCACTGGCGCCAGAGTACAACATCCCAGGCAGTTGACCTTTTCGATGGTATATTGCCCCGATCCGGTGGTATCTTCCGTCTTTGCCAGCCCAAGTTCACGCTTCATGGCATCGTACACCTGCACTGCACCCTTCACGTGACAGGCCGTACCGACGCAGACCTTGATTATGTGCTTTCCGGCTGGCTTAAAACGGAACTGAGAGTAGAAACTGGCCACCCCCACTATCTGCGCAGGTGTAATCTCAGATATCTCGCACACTCGTCTCAACGCCTCTTCGGACAGGTAGTTGTACTTCCCCTGAATGGCCTGAAGAATGGGGATCACCGCACGCGGTTCCGTCCCCAGTTCTTGCACAATTTTATCTATATCCCTTATCTCAACCTCCATAATTTCTCACTGAGCACTGAGTACTGTGTACTGTGTACTGTGTTCTATTTTCCAATACAATACAAATTCTTTGTCCCCCTCAGGTAGACCACTCCGTCGGCAAAGGCTGGCAGCGCAAACCCGGCCTCACCCAACTCCGGTTCCGCGATGATAGCTCCGGTTCTGTCGGCCTTTATAATATGGGTAATCCCACCCTTGTCAATGACATATACTTTGCCTTCGGCAATCACAGGAGAGGACCAGATCTCATCATCAAACTCCTTCTCCCACTGCTTCTCCCCGGTTTTCCCATCATAACATACCACAACCCCGAAACTGGTGGCCATGTACATCAATCCATTGTGTGCAACCGGACTGCCAACCTCGGACATATACTCGTCATCCTCCCAGACAAACTCTTCACTGCTTCTGGGATCGATCGCCACCGTCCTGGCATACTCCTGGGATGCATATACAAGTCCGCCGTCAAAAGCAACAGAGGGCCCAACCTCACCCATCATGGCCTCCACTTTCCAGATTTCAGCTCCTGTCTGTAAATCATGACCCGACACATATGGATCGGCAGAGGTGACCACCTGTATCTTTCCATCCACTTCAATAAGTGCGGGTGATGCCCACGAAATATGAACCGGCCGATCAACATCCCAGATGGTCTCTCCGTTTAAAGTATTAAGTGCCAGCATACGCCCTTTGGTGTTGGTATCGTACTGAACCACAATCCTGTTCTCCCAGACCTGGAGCGATGAGGAATGACCGTAATGGTTGTTGGGAACGCCCAGGTTTCTTCCCCAGAGCTGTTTCCCTTTCATGTCAAACGCCACTATGTTGCCTGTGGCAAAAATGGCATAGACCCTGTTCCCGTCCACTACCATGGTAGAGGCTGCCAGACCGGTATCATCGGTGACCCGGGGTGGAGTTGGGGGTGATCCCGGAATATCCTTCACCTCCTGCTCCCAGATGAGCTGACCCGTATTCCGATTGTAACATGCCACGATGCAGGCAGCTTTGTCACCCCCGGAGATAAAAATTTTATCATCCCAAATCACCGGAGAATTGTATCCCGGTTTGGAGAAGGCTACTTTCCATTTAACATTCTGTCCCGATGGCCCGTTCCAGCTTTCAGGAATATTTTTGTGGTAGGAGACACCCTGTCCCATATAGCCCCTGAAGGTTGCATGGTTCTTCTTAAAATTGTCCCGATTGAAGGCAATGCCTGAAGGTGCGGATACCGGGGCCTTCACAGCAGCAGGTTCCACCTGATCAGCCTCCGTTTCTGCGGCAGCCACATCCGGGATGCTGTCTCCGGCAGCGGCCGACTCAGCCGGAGTGGATTGCTCCCCAGGAAATACCTCGACCACCTCAACTCCGCCAATCTCCTCAACCGGCTCCCCGCTCCCGGCCATCCGTTCATAATCAGTGAGATAATCGTTGGTCAGGATCGCTGCAACCAACGAAAGACCAAGGATTAGTCCACCCGACAAAAAGAGCCAGTACTGGGCATTGGCTCTGGCCTTCAAAAGCTCCTCGGTCTTCTCCTCCGGGGGCTCGATAGCAGCCCTCAGATCGGTATAAAACTTTAGTGAAACCGCAAGAACGATGCCGCCGATCAAAAGCAGCCATGTCCCGGTCTTCACCTGCCACCGACTGGTGAAGTAGGCTTTCCTGGCCAGCAGGTCGAAGTTTCTGATCTCCTGTTTCATCTCTTCGTTATTGGGCTCCTGGGAGAGGCGTTTCACAAGCGCTTCGATGGTCTGGCTCTCCAGGGGCTCATTCTGCTTCATGTGCCAGAAATTCAGGATCAGTAGCAGGGCCACGACTCCGCAAAAGATCCCGGAAATCAGGGCCGCCCGGTAAAACAGTTTTATTTTTTTCTCTTTATCCATAACTCAATTTTCCAATTACATTTGTTTCGCACTGAGTACTGATCCCTGAGAACTGAAACTAGGTACTTCTATCCACCGGACAATAATCCATACACCTCCCGCAGGAGAAGCAATCCACCTTGTGAGGTTCGTAATCCTCTTTGCGGCGGAACACCACCTGGTTCATCAGGGTAATACCCAGGGCCAGTCCGATAAAACCTCCCAGGGCCCGGCCTCCCTTTTTAAACTTCGCCCTGATCAGTGAGGCCTGGTCCACCAGTTCCTCAAAGGTATCGCCCGATTCAAGGAAGGCCTGGATATCCAGGTTCTCCTCATCCTCCCTCAACTCAGGGTTACTGATCATCAGCTCAGCCAGGTAGACATCGGGGTGCACCCTGCTCAGGAATACGTGAGACTTTGAACCAATCCAGCCACCGCCGAATACCAGCAGCGGGATCAATGCAATGTAGAGGATGAACCTTCTCAGGTTTTTCCTGGTCACTTCAGGTTTCCTGTAGGCCGGATCAACCGGCACCTCGATGGCATCGAACGGACAGGAATCCTTGCATAGTTTGCACGAGATACACTCCGAGGGGGTAATGCTCAAGTGCCATCTGGAGAACTTCGACATCCAGCCAAGCAACACGCCATAGGGGCAGAATACCCTGCAGTAGGGACGGGCATAAAACATCCCCAGCATAAGGAAGGTAATGCCCAGGAAGATCATCAAAAAGGG
>JAAEOI010000477.1 GCA_024244665.1 Bacteroidota bacterium
AGAGTCTCGAAAGTGCAATTACAACAAAGCGTAGCTTGATTTATTAAACTGCAATTTGTTGAAAGGTGATTTAGATGATACGGTAAACAGCGTCAAAATCGCTTGGTAGTTAGACCGTCAGGCTCCCTTGGTAATCACATTACTACATATAATAGGTTAGATCCTTAGGTTCGCAATCGGAACATCCCAGTGCTGCCCCTCCATTGCTACGTGTGATTGTGTGCGCCTTCCCCAAGCCTGAATCAGAGCCCCCTTAAATGTGAACATTCCGTGATAAATGCGTGATGCTGATTTGAACTCTCTGGTCAATTATTAACACTAAGTAATGACTAATGATATTGGAGGAGAGAGATGAAAAAGCTTGTGATATTTGTGGTATTGCTCCTGGTTCCCCTACTAGTGATCCTATCCACCTCAACTGCTGAGGATAATGGTAAGCCGCAGGTCTCACTTGAGGGGCTGGAGGTAGCGACTTTTGCCGGTGGTTGTTTCTGGTGTGTGGAATCCGATTTTGAAAAACTGCATGGCGTGGTTGAGACTGTCTCCGGTTATACCGGTGGGGATGTGGAAAGTCCCACCTACCGACAGGTTGCCAACGGTGGCACTGGGCACTTAGAGGCGGTGCAGGTGTATTATGACCCCAAGTTGACGTCATACAGCCAGTTGTTGGATCACCTCTGGCGTCATATTGATCCCACAGACAATGGAGGACAATTCTCAGATCGCGGTCCTGAGTATCGTCCGGGGATCTTTTACCATAATGAACAACAGCGGCAGGAGGCGGAAAAGTCCAAGGCGGCTTTGGATGAGTCTGGACATTTTACAAAACCGATCTTAATTGAGATCTTTAAATTCAAGAAATTCTGGATGGCTGAGGAGGATCATCAGGACTATTACAAAAAGAATCCGTTCCGCTATAAGTACTACCGCTTTGGTTCCGGTCGCGACACCTTTCTGGAGGAGGCTTGGGGAGATAGTGACGGTAATAAGAAATCTTTTCATAAGGTGGATATGAAGATGAGTGCAAGTAAGAAAAAGTACAGCGTTCCAAGTGATCAGGAACTGCGTAAGATGCTGACCCCACTCCAGTACGATGTGACCCAGGATGATGGCACAGAACGGGCCTTCAGCAATGAGTATTGGGATGAAAAGCGTGAGGGTATCTATGTGGATGTGGTGACCGGTGAACCTCTGTTCTCTTCCCGGGATAAGTATGACTCCAAGACTGGGTGGCCAAGCTTTACCAAACCCATAAGTTCCAAGTATGTTTCCACCAGCTACGATTTCAAG
>JAAEOI010000478.1 GCA_024244665.1 Bacteroidota bacterium
CAGGTGCTTCTCACCGTATATGAGATAACTTCCTCTTTGCATGAGCGGTACACTTACGCGCCCATTCAAGTTGTTCTCTAAGAAACTTTTTATCAAATTGGATACTTTCCCTTTCCATCTGCTTTAACTCTCTATCTAGCCCCGGGTCATAGTCCTGTGTAATACCCATAGCCTTCATTTCTTCGTCATCCAATTTCTCATTAATCCGTTCACGCTTCCTTTCTATCTGGGACAGACGATAATCAGCCTTCACCCATTTCACATATTCCTCAATCTCCTTGAGTTGGGTAGTCCAGAACCCTTTTGGATTCCAGGCTTCCTTCCCCTTCGTAATAAGGCCATTAGGCTCACATTTGTGATTCAGGCTCAAAGCCGCAGCTTGATTCATCGACAAAACTGCAGCCATCATAACGATTATTCTAATCATCCCTGTTCTCCCTAATTATGGAGACCACATACACTTACATACTAATATGCAGCTAAAGGGGCTTCTCTACCAGTTCATCTATCACTTCACCAATAGTAGTACGCCGCCGTACCGTTTCTATCTTCGGTTTGAAAGGCGGTATACGATGATAATAATACGGCAATAGTTTATTTTCCACGCAACCACTTCTTTTCGCGCAACTTCAGAACTCTCTTCGCATCTTCTGACAACGGAGCTTCCTGTATCTCTCTCCGCATCTTGTCCCTGTTTCTTGCCACACAATCAGTTATATCTTTTCCATTCACAGGACATGTCTTTTTCATGGTTTATGTACCTCAATCACTCCAGAACCCGCTGAACCGATCCGGGGCAAGCTCCGTATACCGCACAGTATGTTGGATATTCCTATGTCCCATGTAGGCTTGAATGGCTCTGGTATCATGCCCGTCATTGGCCAGCTTGTAGCCGCAGGCATGACGTAACATATGAGGATGAACCGGAAATTCCATCTTTGTCTCCTTCCCTGCCCTGGCTACCAATTTACGAA